>JBBSCL010000501.1:0-3436 GCA_038250345.1 Leptolyngbyales cyanobacterium | reverse complement strand
GGATTTTGTTTTCTCCTGCTTGAGTTGTCCGGAAATAAGTTTGGTTTTCAGATAAATAGAACGAGGGTTATCAAGTCGGAGATGGGGCAAAACACACCGCTCAATGGCGTGATTACCTATTTCCCTACCTGACTAGCCCCCGAACCTTGTTCTAATTACACGTATAACCTGCGGAGAATCACCATGAAGTCAACTTCGTATCTGAAGCTGTTGGGTGTTGGAGCGATCGCGTTTACTATGGCGCTGACCCTCAGCCAACCCAGCTTTGCCAAAAGACCCAGAGTTACAGTCACCAGCCCTTCTACCTCATCCGGAACAACCGTTGTTCCAACCGTTCCTACCACCACAACCACGACCACAACTTTTCCAGGTGTTCCGAATGCGTGTGGTCCGATGCCGGGTGGTGCCCCTTGCGGCGGCGCTCCAACGCCACCGATCCAGCTTTCTAACAGAGACTACTTTTTCTGTGGACAAAGTTCCCAAGGTTCACCCACAACTTTTGTGAATACTCCCAGTGGGAATGTTCCTTTAATTCGTTGGGTTTCCCACACCTTCAACCACGCTGGATATAATCCCACGGTTCGTTGCCAAGAAGTTTCCCAACGGTTTAACCGCTTTTACAACCAGGGGATTTTGAACTTTGTCACCACTGGCATTGTTAACAATCAGCCCGTGGTGTGCGTTGCTAGTGAAATGGGTGGACCTTGCCAAGGGGTGCTGTTTACGCTGAAACCGGGTCAAAATGCTCCTCGCACCATTCAACAACTGTTTGATGTGCGAGTCGGGGCTTCGGGTCCTTTGTTTGAGAGTGGATCTCGTGAATACATTGACATGAAGCCTTACACTCAAGCGTTGCGCTAATGAAAAGGAAGCACAGGGCAACAGTTCCAGCCCGCTAGACTGTTTTGAGTTGCCCGTGCCCTTCCGCACCAGTAATGGGTTACCAGTGCGGAAACTCGCTCCAAACCATGAGGGGATGCCCTGAATGATTTGCAAGATTTGCGATCTGCTTTTTGCTGGGGGTGTTTGATTTGGCAAATTCAAACTTGACGCACTCCTTTTTGGCGATCGCTTAGTAGGTTAGGAGAACCCACGTGATCGAGACTATTTTCGCTCTTGCACTTTTCCTGCCACAGGAATTCCGCTCGACCTCTGTCAATCCGGCAATGCTGCCTCCTGGCTTAGATTTTGGGCTTTTGCCTCGTTCCATTAAACCCACTCGGTTAGTACCCAGTCAGGATGCTAAGACGCTGGAGGCGTTGAGCCGCGCCATTACCGTGAAGGTAAAGGCAGGACGGAATGGGGGATCGGGAATCTTGATCCGGCGGCAGGGACAACTGTATACGGTGTTGACAAATCGGCATGTGGTCACTCCTGGTAAACCCTATGTGATTCAAACACTGGATAAGCGATCGCATCCGGCAAGTTTGTTAAAAAAAGTAGATTTTCGTGGAAATGATTTGGCACTCCTGCAATTTCGCAGCAAAACCCAGTATGCGATCGCGGCTCTGGGGCGTTCAGATGCGCTGGTTCATGATGATCTAGTGATTTCAGCCGGATACCCACTGGATGAGTCTTCCGCCCAAAATCGCTTTTTGCAATCCACGGGCAAGGTTTCTCTAATTCCCAAACAGCCGTTTGTGGGCGGCTACCAACTTGGGTATACCAACCTGATTTTTCAAGGGATGAGCGGCGGTCCTGTGTTGAATGCAAAAGGCGAAGTGGTCGGAATCAACAGCCTGCACCCGTATCCACTGTGGGGCGATCCCTACGTGTTTGTGGATGGCTCTAAGCCTGCTACCCAAGAGCGATCGCTGATTGTGCGGTCTAGTTGGGCGGTGCCGATTGATACTTTTCTCTGCCTTGCTCCTGCGATCGCGGGGGTGAATCAAAAGGTGTGTTAGCTAAATTTTTAATCAATTTCAATCAAATGGTGCGTTTCGCAAGGCTCAACTCACCCTACGTGTCTCAAAACTCCCAACTCCAAACTCCCTATGAACCGATTTATTTCCCTTTCAACGGTCTTTTTCACGGGCGCGATCGCGCTAGTTCAATTCCAGCCTGCTCAGGCGCTCTCGGCAGATCAGGTGCAGCAGATTGCGGCAGGCGTGACGGTGCTGATTGATGGAGTGAATCCGGGTTCGGGCGTGATCATTGATCGCATGGGGGAGACCTATTATGTGCTGACGGCACGGCATGTGGTCGGCACGCCGGATGAATACACGATTGTGACTCCAGCGGGCGATCGCCATGCGGTGGACTACTCGCGGATTATTCGGCTGTCAGGGGCAGATTTGGCGATCGTGCCGTTCATCAGTCGGCGCACCTATCGCACGGCAACTTTGGCAACCTATGCGTCTGAGAATGGGTTTAATACGGTGTTTACGGCAGGGTTTACGGCGGCGCGATTGCGGCAATTTACAGCAGGTTTTTTAAGCGATCGCGCCTTTTCAATTGCTCAAACCCAGGGCATTCGCCAAGATGGCTATGACTTGTTCTATAGCAACCTGACTGAAATCGGCATGAGTGGCAGTGCCGTGTTGGATACCGATGGGCGCGTGATTGGCATTCATGGGTTGGCGGAAGGGGAAACGGTGAATGATGGGCAGCGTGGTATGGCACGAGTTAAGCGCGGTTTTAGTTCGGGCATTCCGATCACAACTTTTTTACGCTTGTTGCCTCAATCGGGACTGAATCTCGGCTTGCGAATTGACCGATCGCCGCCCAATCGCGTTACTGCCAACCAAGTGCCAACCATTCTTCCGTCTCCGGTGCTTGGGCAATTTGACAGCAACAGCGGCGCGATCGAGTGGACGAATCGCGGCAATCAGCTTTATCGCATCGGTCAGTTGCCAGCAGCATTAGCGGCGTTGGATCGGGCAGTGCAGATTCAGCCTGATTTTTATGCCGCCTGGTATGAGCGGGGTAATGTGCTGTTTGCGATGAATCGGGCAACAGAAGCGCTGGAGTCCTACGATCGCACTATTCAGCTAAAGCCTGATCTGCATGGCGTGTGGCGCGATCGCGGGGTGCTGTTAGGAGCGACGCAGCAATATCTGGCTGCGCTTGGCTCTTTTGATCAGGCAACAGAATTAAAGCCCGATGACTATGTGCTGTGGTATATGCGCGGCAATTTGTTGAACAAAGATTTGCGGGATTACCGACAGGCGATCGCCTCCTACGATCGCGCTTTAGCCATCAACCCCAGCTTTGCCGATGCCTGGATGGGTAAAGGTCGTGCCCTGCATGAGCTAGGTCAATATACCGAAGCCCTGACTGCCTTTACCCGATCGCTGCAACTCAGCCCCAACCTCACCGTTGCCCTAATCTTGCAAAGCAAAACCCTAAATGCATTGGGCAGACGGCAAGACGCGATCGCTTCCCTGCAACGGGCACTGCAACTGCAACCCACCAACCCCGAAGCTCAACGCCTGCT
>JBBSCL010000500.1:0-3439 GCA_038250345.1 Leptolyngbyales cyanobacterium | reverse complement strand
CGGTGTCTCTACAGGTTCCCTGGCAAAGGCGATGGTGAAAAATGGCTCGTTTTGGGCATCGGTCGGCTCGGTCTATGAATCTTCAGTGATTGCCGCCAACTCCACGCTGCAACCGGGACAACAGCGCTATCAAGCGATTTACCCTAAATCTACTTTTTCTTCTAATATGCGGGTAATTTTGCCCAAGGCTCCTTGGGTCAGCGGTGATGAAAAAGCCGCCGCAGAAAAGGTAGTTGCCTATTTGCAAACGTCAGAAGCTCAGGAAATTGTCACCAGTTTAGGGTTGCGACCCGGAAAACCTGGAGTTGCTCTCAGCTCTAAGTTTACCGCCGAGTTTGGGGTCAATCCGCAAGCGCGGTATGACTCCTACCGTCCGCCTAAGCCAGAAGTAGTAAACGCCATGCTGAAATCGTGGCAGCTTACTGCTAAGAAACCGTCGCTGGTGGTGGTAGTCGTCGATTCCTCCGGTTCCATGGGCGGTAATAAACTTCCCGCCGTACAAAGCACCTTGCAAACCTATGTCAATAGTTTGGGACCGAAAGACAAAATTGCGCTGATTGACTTCGATTCGGAAGTTCGCCCGCCTGTGATGGCTGATGGCACCCCAGAGGGACGCGATCGCGGCATTCAGTTTATCAGTAGCCTCAATGCCGATGGTGGCACCAATCTTTATGATGCAGCGCTGGCTGGGCGCAACTGGCTACAGCAAAACCTACGCAAAGATGCGATCAACGCCGTGTTGGTATTGACCGATGGCGAAGACACAGGCTCCTCTATCAATTTGGATGGACTCAACGCCGAACTGCAAAAAAGTGGCTTCAACAGTGATCAGCGTATCGCCTTCTTCACAGTTGGCTATGGCAAAGACGGGGAATTTGACCCCAATGCTTTGAAAAAGATTGCCGATTTAAATGGTGGCTATTACTCTAAAGGCGAACCGGAAACGATCGCGAAGCTGATGGCAGACCTACAAGTAGAGTTTTGAATGATGAATGTTGAATGTTGAGTTATGAGCCAGGTTGAATCAGTAGTCTTGGGTATTGAATCTTGAATTCAAAACTCAAAACTTAAAACTCAAAATTATTAGCAACGCTTTGTTATGAAACTGGCAAATCCTTTGTTTTATCCCTTGTCTGTGTTGGCGGGTGCCGTGGTGTTGGTAGCCGGGGTGCGGCTGGCAAATCTGCCGTCTTGGGTGGTGTTGCCGATGGCGGCGGTAGTGGCAACGGGCGGTGCGGTGGTGCAAAAAAACTCCGAGCCAGTGCCCATTTTAGAGAATCCAGCGTTGGATCAAGAGTTAACATCGGCACGGTTGCAAGCGACCAATCTGGCAGCTAAAGCAAACAGTTTGCGGCAGGAAGCAAGCCGATTGTTGACTGAGGCAACTCAGATGGATCTGTTGGTGATGGTGCAGTCTGCCTGCGATCGCGCCGTGGAGCTTCCTGCCAAAATTGATCAGTTAACCCGGCGAATGCACGGAGCAGATTCTCTATTAGCCGTGGAAGACTTGCAGCAGCAGCTAAGTGAGGTCACCACTCGCATTCCTGCTAGCTCTGGCGTTGCCCGTGACCAACTCAACCGCCTTGCCGATAGCTTGCGTCACAATATCCAAATGGCACGTCAAGGAGAAGATGCCCGTCAAGCCCAGGTGCTGAGTCTTTCTACCCTGATTCTTGACTCCGCTGGAGTGCTGCAAGGAATGCAAAACCAAATCCGCACTGCAAACCTGACCGACGCAGATCAAGCTGAAGAACTGCGATCGCTCAGCAACGAATTCAGCTTTTTCCAAGAACACATTGGGCTGATAACGAATGTCGAATGATGAATGGCGAATTCCGAATGGCGAGGGGCGAGTGACGAGGGGCGAGTGACGAGGGGCGAGTGACGAGGGGCGAGTTCTCAATTTTGAGTTTTGAGTTTTGAGTTTGTACTCTGCACTTACGCAAGGATTTTAGCTATGAAAAAGAAGGATCAATTGACTCGGCGATCGCTGCTCTCCGGTGCCATCATTCTGACAGCCCTAGCGTTAGCGTATGCGCCTATTCCAGGGTTGAGACAAGCGATCGTGGTGGTCAGCGGCACGGAGCTTCAAGAACCGCTGCAAGCGATGGAAGCAAAATTTAAGCAGAGCTATCCCAATATTGACCTGACGCTTAAGTTTCAAGGATCGCAAGAACTGGTTAACAAATATCTGAACGACCAGAATGACTTTAAGCCGACCGTTCTGATTCCTGCCAACGGACAACTGCTGAAGGAATTGGAAACCCGCTGGAAAACTCAGAATAACAGCGACCCATTTCATGAAGCACCTCGTCCCGTGGCGAAAACGATGCTCGTGGCGATCGCTTGGGCAGAACGTGGCAAAGCCTTGTTTCCCGATGGGCGCTTCCGCTGGGAACGGTTGGAACAGGCAATGCAAAGCGGCTCCTGGGACAAAATCGGCGGACAAAAAGACTGGGGCAGCTTTGATTTCGTCATGACCGACCCCACCCGCTCCAACAGCGGACAACTCACCCTCAGCCTATGGCTGCAATCTAAGCTGGGTGGAACTCTTACGCCGAACGGACTAAATTCCGCGAATGCTCAATCCTTGGTGAGTCTAGTCAAGCGATCGGTGTATCAACCGCCTCGCTCTACGGATGTGCTGCTGCAAGAATTCATTACCCGTGGACCTAACGATGCCGATGTCGCAACCGTTTATGAAAGCATCGCCCTCTACCGCTGGCAGCAATCGGCAACCACACAGGGCAAGCCCTATCAGATTTACTACTTGAATCCCACGATGGCAACCACGTCCACCGCTGCGATCGTTCAGCGCGACGTGGATGGCGGCAAAGCCAATGCCGCCAAGCAATTTCTCGACTTTCTCACCCAGCCAGAGCAGCAAGCTATTTTTGTGCGGCATGGCTTTCGACCCGTCAATGCAGCGGTCGATCTTCAATCTGTGCCCAACAGCCCTTGGCGACAAAATATCCCCGGCAGCGAAGTGAAGCCTACAACTCAAATCATTCCCTTACCTGATGCACCAGTGATTGAAGAAATTCAGCGCTTATGGGAGCGATCGAATTAAGCGTGAATTCAAATTCAAAGTAATGGGAGCTTGGAGCAGAAAATTTATAACTCTTTCAGTTAATCAACCCCAGTCGTTTGCTTGGAAAAAAGGGAAAATCAAAACCAGCATACTTGGGGGAGGGTATGAGCTTTAACATAACTTTACAACAAGGTGCAAAGTAGCTTAGAACAAAAGCGGCTTTTAGTATGAGCAAAGTTGTCAATTAGAAGCCTTTTCGTGATGAAAAATAATTGGAACCCTGGAGAGCCTTTGCCGAACGGATCGAGAGCAGATATTGATCCACGGAAATTTGAGGAATACTCAATGAATCCAGACAACTCTGCCAATCAGGGAAAATGGATGGCGTTTGCTGCGATTGGGTATGAT
>JBBSCL010000499.1:0-3445 GCA_038250345.1 Leptolyngbyales cyanobacterium | reverse complement strand
GGCTATATTAACATGGCTAAACTGCCCCTTTCTTGCCACAATTGTTTTGATCAATCTCAGTGCCTCATCCCCAAGAGCCGTAGGGTTTTTGGGAGATTGATTGCCGTCTGTGGGTCGGGTTTGCGATCGCGCAATAAACATGGCTAAATCAAATTTGAACCGATCCTTCAACTGTTTAGAGAGCGCTCTTGCCGCTTCCCGTTGCTCAATCGGATTTTTGAGGTCGATATATTGTGGAACTAGCAAGTAGGAGGTGTAGCGAGAAGACCACGGTCCTTTGTTTTGATCTTCATAACGAGACGTAAAGAGTTGCAGTTCTTCAAAGTCTTTACTTGTTACAAATTCATTGATCCAAGATCTTAATCGCTTCAGGGTTGGGGAGGCAGTATGTCGATTAAAAGATGGATCACAAAAAAGTTGAATCAGTTCTCGAATTGGTTTGTAATTTCTACTTGCATCCCAGTTATTAATTAGGATGTAACAAGACCGTTTAAGCGTGTTTCTAAAATCCTCTTGATTATTAGAAAAAATAATGTCATAAACCGCTTGTATTGCCTCTGAACTGATAGAGTCAACATGATAGATAAATAGCCGCTTGAACTCCAGCAGCACTTCTTCAGGAGGCCACTTCTTGACAATCTCTAACAGAAAATCATAGATGGTTTCTTGAGATCGCTGAACGTTTACCCCCTGTCTTGATCGATAGGGTTGTTCATTCTTCTGGATGTCTTTTGGCTCCCCAATCGTCATAAACACTTAAAAATGCTTAAATGCATATTCTGTAGATATTCATTTCTTCAGCTATTAGCGTTTAATTTGTGCTAAAAACAACTTTTTTTGAAGCTGTTGCACATTAAAGGCTATCCACAAAGGCATTGGCTCACAACCAAGCATTAAGCTAATTATCTTTGGTATGCGAGGTACTTAGTTGGCAGTTCATCACAAGAAGTTTGTCAACAGAGGTGAGTAATAAAGTTTAAGCAGGTGGTTAAGCTCATAAAAATAGTGAGCAAAATCTAAAATGACACTACTCAACTCTAGGAAGTAGCGTCACAGGTAGCTTAAAACGAAACACATACGCATGGTGCTTGGAGTATTGCCTCAGAACACACTGCGTTTAACTTTTAGTTGATTTTTCTGCCAATAATGGAAATAGTACCTGCGATGCACCCGTGCTAGAAAAATTGAACTTGAGGCTACACTTACTAGCCCTGACTTAGAGTCTCAGTCAACCCTATAAATTCAACTTGTCAGTAATCATACGCGAGGAAAGCCCAAATTGTCTCACCTCTTTAGGTTAGGCTAATTTCTTCGTTGCTTAAAAATTTTATCCGGAGAAGCAAGCATTATTGTTTTAACAGCTTCACCTTTAAAAACCATAAGCAAATGAACGCTCTCTTGGTAGTTGTTCCGCTAGGTTTTGAAGAATTATGCAGTTGCAATCAGTCAATTAATGGGGGCAGAGGGACTTGAACCCTCACGACCTTGCGGTCAACGGATTTTCATCCTCTTACAGTTTTCACTGCTGCTCAACCTATCGTTGATGAGTTTTGAGAATTGGACTCTCCCTTTACCCACGCTTTACCACAAAACCTGGTCGTAAAGGCGCTAGGGTAGCTCCCGTCGAGTCTCTGCACCTTCCGCAAGGACTTTAGATTTTAGAGTTTAGACTTTTGGATTAGTAGCAATCAAAAATCTTATCTTTACAATCTGCAATCTTTTTGGCTTGGCTCAGGATTGCCATATTCCTAGAGAAAAAAGGTTTAGGCACTGAGGGTATTTATTTCTTCAGTACTTATTGCCTAATTAATCACTAAAAACGTAGGTTTCCCTGAGTTTGAGAGCCGTCACTTACTGAGTTTCTCCAGTAAGGCTCAGTTTTCTAAGTCCGTAGCGTCTACCATTCCGCCATGCCCCCATGGCTTTGGGATAGTCAAAAACTAACCCCGTACTATTTCACCATCAATTGAAGGGTTATGCAATGGTTAAAAAAAGTTTCTGTGAACTGACAAGTCAGCGCTTATGCGATCGCTCCCTTACTTTCCTCAGGTTTTTCAATGCGTGAATCGCTTGCCTTGCGGACTACAAAGGGTAGAATGGTGCCATTCTGAAAAAAGTTTACTTGCTCAAAAGTTTCACTTGTTTTCGGTCTGCATTTTTCTTTTTGGAAGCTACCACCCTTAAAGCTATGGTTGTTGCATTTCTCTATTTGGCGATCGCTGGGGCTTTTTTAGTCGTGATTCCAGCGGCTCTGTATTTTTATCTGCAAGCCCGTTGGTATGTTGCAAGTTCCTTTGAGCGAGCATTTATGTACTTTCTGGTGTTCTTCTTTTTTCCTGGATTGTTACTGCTCGCGCCATTTTTAAACTTTCGCCCTAAACGTCGTCCGGTTGAGGGCTAATGCGACGGATTGATGTTCTAGGCATTGGGCTGGGAGTCTGTGTGGCAACCGGGCTGATTTATTATGTATTCCAGGTCGCAGGTCTGGATGCGACGAATGCGGGTATTTGGACTCAGGTTTTGCTGTTTGGTGGGCTGGTGGGTTGGCTGGCAACTTATGTGTTACGTGCCGTCACAGGGTCTATGACCTACCATCAGCAGCGGCGTGACTATGAAAATGCTGTTTTACAGAAGCGGCTAGATGAGCTTACTCCAGAGGAGTTGGCGACGCTGCAAGCCGAAATTGAGCAGGAGAAGAAATCTGCTTCCAAGCCGATTCAGTGAAAGAATGATGAATAATTGGCTTGATGGATGATTGGCTGAATTGAACATGAATTCTGTATCTGAATGCTTCGAGCATCTCCGGAGCCACGCCCGTTGCGCTCTGATTCCGTTTGTGACGGCGGGTGACCCAAACTTAGAAGTGACCGCAAAAGCATTGGAGCGGTTAGATCAAAGTGGCGCAGACCTAATTGAGCTAGGTGTGCCTTACTCTGACCCGCTGGCGGATGGTCCTGTGATTCAGGCGGCGGCGACAAGAGCGCTTCAGCGGGGAACCAAGTTTGAACAAGTGCTGGAGGTGGTGCAGCAGGTGAGTCCTCGGCTGCGATCGCCCATCATCTTATTCACCTACTACAACCCGATTTTGAATCGGGGCATTGACTCGTTCTTGCAACAGATTGCTAGGGCTGGCGTAAAAGGCATAGTAGTGCCCGATTTGCCGCTTGAGGAGGCAGAGGTATTGCTTAAACCTGCGATAGATCACGGGATTGAGTTAACGTTGCTGGTGGCTCCAACCACGCCAAAAGAGCGGTTAGTGGCGATCGCTCAGCAGTCTCAAGGGTTTATCTACCTGGTTAGCACGACCGGAGTAACCGGAATGCGCGCCCAGATGGAATCGCGCGTCAAAGATATGATTCTAGAGCTACGCAGCGTCACAGATAAACCAATTGGTGTGGGGTTTGGCATTTCCCAACCGGAACATGCGCGGCAAGCGATGGAATGG
>JBBSCL010000498.1:0-3447 GCA_038250345.1 Leptolyngbyales cyanobacterium | reverse complement strand
TATTCACATCGAAGCCCCAGGATCAGCGCCAGAATTCCAAACGGCTCATTCAGACGGATTGCATCCACAGTCGGGCCGACGATATGGAGCCGTCCGATTTCAATGGCGATCGCGTAGGCGATGGTCGCCAGTAGCATTGCCCATCGAGATCGCATCACCAGCCCTGCCACACCGCCAACAGCAAAACTCGTGACCATTACTATTAAGGCTTGGGTCGCTGTTGCTGGACCACGGGGCATGACGTGCGCGATCGCGAAACCAAGTAGCAATGCCGCAGCCGTCGCGATCGCTGCACCAATCCGACGATCGCGCCACAATGAATACAGAAGATGCCGACCGATGGCAGTTTTTCTAATTCGGGTTGAGTTCATATTTATACAACGATTACCTGATTAAGTGGTCGCCTCAGCGATCGCGGCGTTTCAGTCCCATATCCAAACCGAACCACCAAGTCTGGTCTGCGATTCTCCAGAGGAGAGGCTCCGCCAACGCCAATCCCAAGATATGAAGCGAACTGTGGACGCAATGCCGAAACCTCGACGGTTCCTCCATTGATTGCATGACCTATATTCTGAAGGGCTATAGTTTGATTTATTGAGTGAATTGATTGATTACGATATAAATAGTTACGCACTGAACTACTTTATCCATAGGGTAGTTGAGAAATAAACACGGTTCGGTTAAGAATATTGTAGGTTGGGTTGAAGCTTTGCGAAACCCAACAAACGCCGCAAAATGTTGGGTTTCGTTCCTCAACCCAACCTACACATTTTTATTTTTTGAGCTTAACCGAACCCTATTGGATGTGGTTTAACTTGGTTTTCGGATGCTATTTTGCGAGATAGCTTGTGTAGAAAATCTTCCCTAACTCTAACTATTTTGCTAGATACTTTTGCAACCAAACGCGAGGTAAGATAGCCGGTGTTAAATATTCAGGTATTTAGGTATGACATCTTCTACAATCGATCGCCTATCTGAACAGCAATGGCACCAGATATCTACTGCTGATGCTGCGAAATATCTTCAGACAAACTTATCAACGGGGCTGTCGAGTGCAGAAATACTTCAACGTCAGGAACGTTATGGCTTCAATGAACTGAAAGGAAAAGCAGGAAAAAGTCCGATTGTTCGCTTTTTGATGGAGTTCAATCAACCCTTGATTTATATTCTGCTCGTTGCTGGCATCGTCACGCTGCTGCTAAGGGATTGGGTGGATGCGGGGGTAATTCTGGGTGTAACGTTGATTAATGCAGTAATTGGGTTTATCCAAGAATCAAAAGCTGAAAATGCGATCGCCGCTCTAGCCAAATCTGTCACCACCGAAACCAGTGTAATTCGGAATGGGCAAAAAGTCCAACTCAACTCCTGTGAACTGGTTCCTGGCGACCTTGTGCTGCTAGCATCTGGTGATAAAGTGCCTGCGGATCTGCGGTTGGTGTCGTTGCGTGACTTACAAGTAAGTGAAGCCGCATTGACAGGAGAATCGCTTCCCGTCCAGAAATCAAACGAGACCCTCGCCGTCGAGACCGTCTTAGCCGATCGCCTTAACATGGCCTATGCGGGAAGTTTGGTGACGTTTGGGCAAGCCAGAGGCATTGTGGTGGCGATCGCTAACCAGACTGAGACTGGGCGGATTTCTCAACTAATGGAGCAAAGCACTGGGCTGGAAACACCCCTCACCCGCAAGATTGAACGATTTAGCAAGACGCTACTTTACATCATTCTGGGTTTAGCCGCCTTAACCTTTGCTGTGGTCATGGGGCAAGGAGGAAGCTGGACAGAGGGGTTTAAGGCGGCTGTTGCCCTAGCTGTGAGTGCCATTCCCGAAGGACTCCCCGCCGTGGTGACGGTAACGCTGGCGATCGGGGTCAGTCGGATGGCACAGCAACACGCAATTATTCGTAAACTTCCGGCAGTGGAAACCCTCGGCAGTACCACTGTGATTTGCTCTGACAAAACAGGCACTCTCACCGAAAATCAGATGACCGTCCAAGCAATCTATGCTGGGGGAACTTCCTACGCCGTCAGTGGTGTGGGATATGATGCAAAAGGCTCGATTTTACGGAACGAACAGCCTGTTGAGATCAGTGAAAACCCCACGCTGCGCGAGTGCTTACAGTGCGGCTTATTGTGTAATGACTCCCATCTTCAAGACCAGAATGGGCAAATATCTGTAGCCGGAGATCCTACGGAAGGGGCATTAATTGTCTCGGCAGAAAAAGCAGGGATTACCCGACAAACCCTGGAACAAGAACAACCGCGCTTGGATACGATTCCCTTTGAGTCGCAGTATCAATATATGGCAACCCTGCACCAGCAAGGAGAACTCAGCGATCGCCACGGGATTTACGTCAAAGGTTCGGCGGAAGCAATCTTGAAGCGATGCCATTACCAGCGCGATGCTAACGGTCAAAAAATCGACTTAAACCGGGAGCAAATTGAGCGGATGGCTGACGAGATAGCCGCTCAGGGCTTACGAGTGCTGGCATTTGCCAAGAAGGAGATTTCCGCAAAACAACAGGATATTGACCATGCAGACATTGAGGCGGATCTGATCTTTCTCGGACTTCAGGGGATGATCGATCCACCGAGAGCCGAGGCGATCGCTGCTGTGGGTGCTTGTCAGTCGGCGGGCATCCAAGTCAAGATGATTACGGGGGATCATGCCCTAACTGCGGCGGCGATCGCCCGTCAGATGGGACTGAGCCACGATGAAGCAGCGATAGTATTTACAGGGAAACAGCTAGCAGAAATGAATGGTCAGGATCTCGCCAATGCCGTTGAAGCCAGTAACGTGTTTGCGCGAGTTGCCCTCGAACAGAAATTGCGTTTAGTAGAAGCCTTGCAAGCAAAAGGCGAAGTCGTCGCCATGACAGGTGATGGCGTGAATGATGCACCTGCCTTAAAGCAAGCTGATATCGGCATCGCAATGGGGATTACAGGCACAGAAGTTGCTAAAGAAGCCGCAGATATGGTCTTGACCGATGATAACTTTGCCACAATTGAAGCCGCCGTAGAAGAAGGACGCACCGTTTATGGCAACCTACTGAAAACCATTGGCTTTATCTTGCCCGTTAATGGTGGCGAAGCCATGACAATCTTAGTAGGAATCCTCACCGGAGCCGCTCTGCCGATTTTGCCTATTCAGATTCTCTGGGTAAATATGGTGAGTTCAGTCGCTCTCAGTGCTACTCTGGCATTTGAGCCAAAGTTAATAGGGACAATGGAGCGATCGCCCATCCGCCCCAATCAACCCCTGCTCACTGGCAAATTGTTATGGCGCATCCTGATTATTTCCATCTGCAATCTCATCGCTGTCCTTGGTATGTTTGAATGGATTTTGCAAACTACAGATAATATTAACCTGGCTCGCACAATGGCAGTCCATACCCTCGTTGCGGCTGAAACCTTTTACTTGTTAAGTATTAGTCAATGTATTCCGTCTCT
>JBBSCL010000497.1:0-3447 GCA_038250345.1 Leptolyngbyales cyanobacterium | reverse complement strand
CCGCCACCTGAAACCTATAACTTCGCTTCTGGCAAAATTAGCATGGCATCGCCGAAGGAGTAGAAGCGATACTCCGCTGCGATCGCCTGTTCGTAAAGATCCAGCAGCCGCGATCGCCCAATTAATCCACTCACCAGCATCAGCAAGCTGGATTTGGGTAGATGAAAATTGGTAATCAACCCGTCCACCACCCGCCATTCATAGCCCGGATAGATAAACAAGTTGACTTTACCTTGGAACGGCTGTAGTTGACCCGTCTGAGCGGCTCCTTCCAACGCCCGCACCGCAGTAGTGCCCACGGCAATTATCCGTCCGCCTGCTGCTTGGGTTTTACGAATCAGTTCCACGGTTGCTAACGGCACGTCTGCCCATTCTGAATGCATTTGGTGAACGGTGATGTCTTCAGCTTCCACGGGGCGAAAGGTTCCCACCCCAATGTGGAGCGTCACAAACGCTTGCTCAATTCCCTGTTTCTGAAGGGTTTGCAGCAGTTCAGGGGTGAAATGTAGCCCTGCGGTTGGGGCGGCGACGGCTCCCAGGCGATCGGCATAAACGGTTTGGTATTGGGCTGGATCGCTGTCAGAATTGGTAATGTAAGGCGGTAAGGGCATCTCCCCATAGGTTTCTAACCAATCCCGCAAAGATTGACCAGGCGGCAAGTTAAACTGCAAAATTCGTCCGCTAGTGGCGCTATCGGTTGCCAGAACTTTGGCAGAAACTATAGGAGTGTCCACACCAAAGCCAGACTGAGGCGACGGTTGCCCAAACCAAATTTGCGCGCCCGGTTTTAATCGTCGTCCCGGCTTTACCAGCGCTAACCAGCGATTAGAAAAATCATCATTAGGTTCCCCATCATCGGGTTGAGGCTCCAAGAGCAACACTTCCACAGGCAGCCCACTCGCTTTGTAGCCATGCAGACGGGCGGGCAACACACGAGTGTTGTTTAAAACTAAAAGATCCCCCGATCGCAACCAGTTGGGCAAGTCTCGAAAGATGCCATGCGCTTGCTGCAAATTCGCTTTGACCACCAGTAGTCGCGCCTGATCCCTAGGCACAGCCGGAGTTTGGGCAATGCGCTCCGTGGGAAGGATGTAGTCATAACCAGCAAGTAGGCGATCGCAGTTCACAGAAATCTTTCCAATCTTTACCTTCCTATTATCTATAAAACGTGATGTGCGACTAAGTTTTTGTAAGGAAAGTCGCACTGGGCAATGCTAGACGTACAGCCTATCTAGCTGGAGTGGGAGTGATGTTTACTATTGAAACCTGATGTGCCACTAAAGTCAGCCGTTGGAGAAGTTGCCATCATGCCAATCGTTAAAATCAAACCAATCTGCCCACGAGATGGCGCATTCGGTGGCTGCATTCAAAGACTTTATGTCAGGATGAGGTATCGCATCTAGTATTGCACAGCAACTTTTTCTATGACTTCCACCGTTCTGATTACTGGAGCCTCTCAAGGTAGCGGCAAGGCAACTGCTTTGCTGTTCGCTCGCAATGGCTATGATGTCGCATTGACAGCCCGCCAGCCAGAACGGTTAGAGGCTGTGGCTGCTCAGATTAGAGCATTGGGACGCAGGGCGATCGCCATTCCAACCGATGTCGGCGATCCTGAACAGGTTCAAGCGCTCGTTGCCAAAACTCTAGAGTCGTTTGGTCAAGTGGATGTGCTGGTGAATAATGCTGGAATTTGCCTGTCGGGTGCCATAGAGCAGACTTCGCTGGCGGACTGGCACCAAATTATGGATACCAATTTCTGGGGCTATGTTCATACGGTGCAGGCGTTATTACCTCATTTTTTGGAGCGAAAAACCGGGGCGATCGCCAACGTCGGTTCCTTTGGCGGCAAAATGCCCCTGCCCCAAATGACGGCATACTGCGCTAGCAAATATGCGGTGACCGGCTTCACCGATGCTCTGAGGCTGGAGCTTGTGCCCCAAGGCATTCACGTTTGCGCGATTCACCCCGGTGTGATCAACAGCGACTTTTTAGAACGCGCCCAGTTTCGTGGCACAACGCAGCAGGTTAGTGACGCGATGCAACAACAGATGCAGTCAACCCTACAAGCCGCCTGGGTCAGTCAACCAGAGGATATTGCTCAAGCCATTTGGGATGCCGTTCGCCATCAAAAAGCTGAAGTTGTCGTCGGTGCAACTTTTTGGGCAACCGAACTGCATCGTCTGTTTCCAGGGGTGACGCAGTGGGCATTGCAACAGGCAACGGGTAAGTAGAGAGGCATTCAACTGCTTTTTTTAGTTCTGAACTTTAAATTCAAACAGGTCTTCAGGATTGACTACACCGGAATAGGGAAGACCCAATCGCGATATTTTTCACTGCGATTTTCCGTTACAGCGGTGAGAATTTCCCGTAACTGGAGTGTGGTCGGGCGATCGCTGGGCAACTGATAGTTCTCAATCCGCTTAACGGGGGCAACCTTGGCAGCCGTACCGCAGAGAAACACCTCATCGGCAATCAGCAGCTCAGAGCGATCGACGGGGCGCTCCTGCACAGGAATACCCAAATCTCTAGCGATGGTCAACACGCTATCGCGGGTAATGCCTTCTAAAATGTCTTGCTCAAACCCTGGCGTAATCAAAGTACCGTTTCGCATCAAGAAAATATTCATGCCAGAGGCTTCACAGACTTTACCCTGGGTATTCATCAAAATGGCTTCATCAAAACCCGACTCGATCGCCTCGGTCTTGGCAAGCGAGGAGGTAATGTAGGCAGCGCTAATTTTGCCGCGCAAGGGCAGGCTGCGGTCTTCTTGCCGACACCAAGAGCTAATTCGGCACGAAACTCCTTCAGGAGAAAGGTAGTCTGCCAGTTCTAGCCCATAAACCAAAAAATCTTTTTCAATATTATGCAGCCGAGGCGCAATGCCCAAACCAGAAGTATAGACAAAGGGACGAATGTAAAACGAGATGGTGGGCTTATTCTTTTGGACAAAATCAATGATGATCTGCTGAATTTTATCGGCAGGGAGATCAAAGTGCAGCATTTTGGCACTGGCACTCAATCTCTGACAGTGGCGATCGAGCCGAAACAGCAAAATTTGATTGGGGTTTTGCGGATCGGGAATGCCGCGCATCCCGCCAAAAGCTCCGGTGCCATAGTGCAAAGCATGGGTGGCGATCGAAATCGTCGCATCTTGAAAGGGCAAAAAGCGGTTTTGCAGGTAGGCAATGGGCAAAAAATTTTCCATAAAGCAGGCGGAGAAATGAACAGTGGAGGTTAGGCAAGATGCGAACTATCAGCGATCGCTGCGTAAACATAAGGTTAACATCAACGCCTACCTGAACTTGCAATCAGAAGCGAATGGTGAATGGAGATCGTCCCTACGGTAGAAATTCAGAATCGCCCGTGAATTTGGTATCTGTCAGCTAAACTTAGCCATTTAGTCCCACAACTGCATCCTAAAACTCAAGCCCATTCCTGCTTTTTCAT
>JBBSCL010000496.1:0-3459 GCA_038250345.1 Leptolyngbyales cyanobacterium | reverse complement strand
TGTTGCAGCTTTCAGCGATCGCAGTTTTCTGCCTATTCATCGGCAAGGGTGGCTTTTGTCAGGCGCGATCGCTTTTGCCAAGGAAGAGTTGAAAAAGGAATTTTGGCTTAGCGGGGTTGGCGATACAGTGTCTGCTGATCTCCAATCATATGCTGATAGGATGATTTGGCTTGACGAGTCTTGGACAGAATTCAGCAAGGTTTGAGAATAGCTAAAAGTACGGTTTGTACGCAAGCTAACACCACGCTTAGCTTCACGATATGGGTATCGAGTAAGCTGTAGACACAGACTCTTAAAAATAGAGGTACAGAATATGACACTAGCTGAGGTGCTTCCTGCGGCGCGACGGCTCTCCGCAACGGAAAAACTCAAACTGATTCGGATTCTGGCTGAGGATTTGGATATGGCTGAAGACATTGCGCCGTTAGAACCCTTCAAAACTTATGACTTGCCGACTCCATACGATTGTTATGGAGCGGGTACAGTTTTGATGGAAGCCTTCAAACAGTCAGATACAAGTCAGTGATCATGTATGCGATTCCAGTATTCAACTACTAACCCAACCCAAAACGAGTTTGATAGCCTGCCAAGACTTCCTTTATTACTGTATCGAGAAAATCAGAACATTGAAGCGATTGGGCTAGCGGATAGTGGGGCTACGGTTAATGTCTTACCCTACGAACTCGGTCTTCAATTGGGTGGAATTTGGGACGATCGCAGAGCAGTCATTCAATTAGCAGGGAATCTGGGCAATCAGCCAGCGATGCCTTTCTCTGCGATCGCTCAAATCGGAGAATTTTCCCCAACCGAATTACTCTTTGCATGGGTGAAGCGTCCAAACACGCCATTGATTTTGGGTCAGACGAACTTCTTTCTTGAATTTGATGTTTGCCTCTATCGTTCCAAGATGGAGTTTGAAGTCACACCGAAATCCTCATAGCCAGCTAGCCAACAACGCCCATGAACCGGATCGTTGAGAGGTTATTGGTTGAGTCAGAGAGGTCATTGGCGGCGGGTGATGGGCAGCATTAGTTGAAGCGCATAATTTCGGTAATATCTGTTAGTGTTGCAGTTTTCACCGATCGCAGTTTTCCGCCTATTCACCGGCAGGGGTGGCTCTGGTTAGACGCGATCGCAAAACTGCTGAGTGTGGCGACATAAAGGTTCTTAGTTTAATCGGTAGCGCCCCATAAAATCTCGTTTCAAGCCTCCAACAGGGAAAACAGTAGATTTATAGCAGTGTCGCTTGCTTTGGTGCAGTCTTGCTTGTTGGCGTGAGGGTAAGGATTAATTGTCTTCAAATAAATACCAATGGTGGGTTGAGCGCTTACTATCTATGTAATGAGCAGTTGTTAATCCTATGACATTAGCACCCACGTCTATCAAGCAATATGTTGAACAGCGAGACCAAGGATATTGGATCGAAGGAACGCGCATCTCCCTTGATTCACTTGTTTATTTGTTTTTGGACGGAGGGTCTCCTGAAAGTATTGCCCAAAACTTCCCACTGCTCTCGCTAGAGCAAGTTTATGGCGCAATCACCTTCTATCTTGCTAACCGAGAAATGATTGATATCTATTTAGAAGAAGGTGAGGCTGAATTTCAACAGTTGCAGCAATCTTTCAGAGAAAAGAATCCACTCCTATACCAAAAACTGAAAGCTGCTCAAGCCCAAAGGCAAGATGCAGTATGACGAGGGTTCGATTTCAAGCTGATGCCGACCTCAGACAAGCCATTGTAACTGGCATAATCCGCAAGCAACCCAACCTGAATTTTCAGTCAGCCAATGAAGCAGAACTTGAAGGCATAAAAGATCCAGAAGTTTTAGCGATCGCAGCACAAGATGGCAGGGTACTTGTCACTCATGATCGTAAAACCATGCCAACTGAATTTGGGCAGTATATCCTGTCGAGAGCCAGTTCTGGCGTACTGATTCTTTCCCAAAGTCTTCCAATCAGTGAAGCGATCGATGCAATCATCCTAGTGTGGGAAGCGTCTACGGCGGAAGAATAGATCAATCAGATTATGACGTTCCCATTTTGAAAAGTTACAAAAGACTTGCTGTTGGAGTCTGTGGAAAATACCCAATAACCCGGTTGAAGCGAACTGGCAAAGTCGATCATGTTGTGGCAAAGGTTATTTGTAGCTATTCAACCGGAACGTCCTGCTGAGTCACAGTGGAAGCGCATAGTTTCGGTGGGATCTTTCAGTGTTGCACTTTTCAGCGATCGCAGTTTTCCGCCTATTCACCTTTAGACATTTTGTTTTCCAATCCGGTTCCGGTCAAACACGCGCCTGCCAAATTTGCGCCTGATAAATTAGCATTCTCCACATCCGCGCAGAGGAGATTCGCACCTGCCAGATTCGCACCTGCCAGATTTGCGCCTGTTAAATTCGCCTCTTCTAAATTCGCTTCACTGACGATCGCGCCTTGGAGGTCAGCCTCCATCAGGTTTGCCCCATGCAGATTGGCGCTACTGAGATTGGCACCGCGTAGGTCAGCACCGCGCAGGTCAGCCCCTTGCAAGTTGCAGCCCATTAGGTTTGCGCCGCTGAGAAATGACCCGGCGAGAGTGGCTCTGGTCAGGCGCGATCGCATCAAGTTTGCGCCCCGCAGATTTGCCCCGCGCAGGTCAGCTTCGGTCAGATCCGCCTGCATCAGGTTTGCACCCATCAGCGTCGCTCGCAGATCTGCCTTAATCAGTTGGCAGCCTAATAAGTTTGCGCCTTCCAAAGAGGCTCCGGTAAGTTTCGTGTGCTTTAGGTCGGCACCCATAAGTTGTGCGCCAGTTAGATTCACGCCTTGCAGGGCTTTTCCCGACAAGTCAGCTTCTTCCAAGTCGGCACCTGGCAGGTATTTTACGTCTGAAGATTGAGTTTCGGAAGATTGAAGATCAAGGGTCATAGGAACGTTAGTGGGATGAACTAAGAGCGAGAAATCAGGGCTTCGTCGTGGGAATCTAATAGCCAAAGTCCGGCGGAGATTTTTGGCAAACTCACAGACAAGCTGAGTCCCTGTTGTAATCCAGAAACCAGCAGTGTCAGAGTCTCAACCAGTTTCGGGTCCCAGCGCTGGCTTTGCTCTTTGTGGCATTGAGCCAGGGCGATCGCCAAACATTCTGCCATGCTGAGCGTGCCTTCCGATTTGGCACTTTGATCGGCAACCTGCTGTTGAAATGCAGCCACCAAACCCAACATCCGAGATTCCAAGGGGATTTCGTCGCCAGCTAAACCGCCGGGTTGCCCAGAGCCATCCCACTGTTCGCTGAGGTGAGTGATGATGGTGGCGATCGCCCTGAGCTGCGGCATGGTGCGGAGTACCTGGGCACCCGGCACGAGAGAGCAATAGGGTGCATCAATGGATGGCTCTTCAGGATAGCGCCCAAAGCTGCTACTCGTGAGCATGGATGTAGAAGACTGCAAAGGAGCCAAGCGGTGAAGCAAGCTTGCTAGTTTGAG
>JBBSCL010000495.1:0-3469 GCA_038250345.1 Leptolyngbyales cyanobacterium | reverse complement strand
GTTTGACCCATGGTTTGCAGGATTTCCCGATAGCTAAGGGCGCTGCGAATAGTGCTGGTGACTGCATTGAGTAATGATTCTTGCCGGAGCGATCGCCGTAACTCCCGTGTGCGAGTTTTTAGTACAGTATGGGTATCCACTGCCTGCCGAACGACGACCTTCAGTTCCTCATCATCCCAAGGCTTCGTCACATACTTAAACACCTTGCCGGAATTAATAGCTTCTACCAAGTCTTCTACATCGGTATAGCCTGTCAAAATAATTCGGATGATGTCTGGATACTGAGTAGCCGTCAAACTGAGAAACTCAGTACCACTCATATGGGGCATTCGCTGATCAGAAATGATCACGGCGACATCGCCCTCGTTAGACAAAATTTCTAATGCGGCGGGTCCATTTTCGGCACGCAACACTTTAAATTCTCGGTAGAACGTTCGGTAAAGCAGATCCAAATTATCTGGTTCATCATCCACCACCAGAATTTTTGGTTTGTTATTCGGCTGGGCTTTCATGAACCGCTCTCCTGCTACAAGGGCAGTTGGATCAAAAATCCTTTGGTTAAACAGGAAGTCTTCCAAGGCAAAAGGCTAGATAATTTATTCCCCAACTGTTTCAGCACCTAGATTGCAACCCTATCATCTTAATCTTGTATAGCACGACAGCACTAACAAGCTGAGGTCAAGATTGTCAGTACAGATTCCAGAGGCACTCGGCTGCTGCATTAAAATCTATAAAAATTACGAAACGTAACTTACGTAGATGCACCAGAATGAATCGTACTTTTTTAGATTGCCCTTCTCAAAGCGGTTTATAACGCCATGCTGACTAGTTCAGTAACTTTTCTAAAATGAATGCCAGAAAAAATATTAATGCGATCAAAGTAAATCGGGCATAATCGTCTTGGGGTCGTTCGTAACCCTAACTAAAGTGTAGGAGATTCTTAATCTGACTAAAGCTAGATAATAAATGTACTTCGCAAAGTATTTTTTAAGGCTTTAGTGAAAAGAGTATTACCGCTGTTCATTTCGCCTGAAGTGCTTTATCACCATGCGATGTCCTTTCTGTCAGCACGGCGACAACCGTGTTCTTGAATCTCGCTCCGCAGAATCGGGTCAAAGTGTTCGGCGGCGACGTGAATGTTTGAAATGTTCTCGTCGTTTCACAACTTACGAACGGATTGAATTTGTTCCCGTTACGGTAATTAAACGCAATGGCGATCGCCAGTCCTTCGATCGATACAAACTTCTGAAAGGAATTGTTCGTGCCTGTGAAAAAACAGGAATTTCTTCTCCACAAATGGAAAACATTGTGGATGAAATCGAATCCGATCTACAGCAGCGTGTAATCCGAGAAGTTCCCAGCAGCGAAATTGGTGAACTCGTTTTGGATAGCCTAAAAGCCCTAAGCGAAGTAGCTTATATTCGGTTCGCGTCGGTATATCGAAAATTTCAAGGCATCCGTGACTTCGTAGACACTCTAGCTCACTTACAAAGCAATCATCCTAAAGCTCAAACGAAAATTAGACCGATAGAGGGCACGAATCAAGCTGCCTCTAAGGATCTGACTGAACCCGACGGTAATTCTGTGCATAGCGTTTCCACAACTTAAAAAGCTATAGCCTTGGAAAATTTTCTTCAATCTATTTTTCCGGCAGTGTACATAGGGCGATCGCTTAAGGTATGATAGTTCTTCTGAGCCTAAATCGATCTGAACGTTTAAATCTTCTATGCTACTGGTAGGAGATTTCCAGGTGTGGTAACCCGTCATGGCGTACTTACCCATCAAGGAGGCAAACTTTACGCGGAGATAATTACCAGGAAACGATTCGCATGGTCAATCAGGAAACATTAACGCTAGATATTGGCTTTACTTACGAAGATTTCGCTTCAAAACTAGACGATTACGATTATCACTTTAACCCAGGCGACGTAGTTGCAGGAACCGTGTTTAGCTTAGAGCCACGAGGCGCTCTGATTGACATTGGCGCTAAAACGGCTGCTTATATTCCGATTCAAGAGATGTCAATTAATAGAATTGATACTCCTGAGGAAGTGTTGCAGTCTAATGAAACTCGCGAATTTTATATTCTTGCAGACGAAAATGAAGATGGTCAATTAACACTTTCTATCCGTCGCATTGAATATATGCGGGCGTGGGAACGAGTCCGTCAGCTTCAGACGGAGGACGCTACAGTTCGTTCTCTAGTTTTTGCAACCAATCGAGGTGGTGCGCTAGTTAGAATCGAAGGGTTGCGCGGCTTTATTCCTGGCTCTCATATCAGCACTCGTAAGCCTAAGGAAGAACTCGTTGGCGAAGAGTTGCCTCTAAAGTTTCTGGAAGTAGACGAAGAGCGCAATCGCCTTGTGTTGAGCCATCGTCGTGCTCTGGTTGAGCGTAAGATGAACAAGCTTGAAGTGGGCGAAGTGGTAATCGGAACCGTGCGCGGGATCAAGCCATATGGTGCGTTTATTGATATTGGTGGTGTCAGCGGGTTGCTGCATATTTCAGAGATCTCTCATGATCATATTGATACGCCTCACAGCGTTTTCAATGTGAATGATGAGCTAAAGGTCATGATTATTGATCTGGATGCTGATCGCGGTCGGATTTCTCTTTCCACTAAACAGCTTGAGCCAGAACCGGGCGACATGGTGAAAAATCCTCAGGTCGTCTATGACATGGCTGAGGAGATGGCAGTTAAATATCGCGAACAGATTCTGGCAAAGCAGCAGGGAATTTTGACTGAAGAGGCTTCCCAAGGCGCTGAGGAAGAGGTTCCTAGTGCGATGGAAGAAGCAGAGATTCCTGATGCAATGGAAGAAGCAGAAGTTTCTACTGCAATGGAAGAAGCAGAGATTCCTGATGCAGTGGAGGAAGCGATTCCCCCCGTTATTGAGACAGAAATTACTGCAATAGAAGAAGAGGTTCCTTCACCCGCAGAGGAAGAAATTCCTGCTGTGCCGACCGAAATCGAGGAAGTCTCTGTCGCTGTTGAAGGATAGTTTTGTAGTTGTTGAAGACTACGGTTAATTCGTTTTTTAAGAAGAGGTGTTTTTCCTCTTCTTTTTTTTTGCAGTGCTGCCTAACGAGAACTTTATGCCCCTAATTCAGTGTGGAACAGTGTGCTTTGAGAACATTGAAGCCGTTATCTTTGATAAAGACGGGACATTGGCAAATTCTCACATTTTTTTGCGGAATTTAGCTCAAAAGCGCGCTCGGCTGATCGATGCTCAAATTCCTGGAGTTCAGGAGCCGTTACTGATGGCATTTGGAGTAGAGAGCGATCGCCTGAATCCGGCTGGGTTGATGGCAGTAGGAACTCGTTTGGAAAACGAAATTGCAGCAGCAGCCTATGTGGCTGAGACAGGGCGAGATTGGATGGAAGCGCTGAGTATTGTCCGATCCGCCTTTGTGGAAGCAGATCGAGTCTTTCACCGCAAAGCAGACAGCACTCCGCTTTACGCAGGGG
>JBBSCL010000494.1:0-3470 GCA_038250345.1 Leptolyngbyales cyanobacterium | reverse complement strand
TACTGGGAAGTGTAGCGCCTGAATTATCTGCGGCAATCTTGGGATCATTCCAGGTTTTGATTGAGCCGTCCGCAATGCCACAGTAGGTTGCGCGAGACAGCTTCAGATCTTTAACGCCCTCAAGATTATAAGCAAAGACCACGAACAGACCGGTGGTCGGAATTTGAATCATCGTTCCGCGCGCTTGGGGAGATTTAGAGCGATCGGTATCCTTAACCGGATCATCTGTTGCCCCGAAATCAACCGTCTCCGCCAAAAATTGGTTGATACCAGCGCCACTTCCGATCGACTGGTAGCTAACTTGCACATTCGGCTTGACCGTGCGGTATTCAGAAAACCAACGCTGATAAAGCGCGTTGGGGGCTGAAGCTCCAGCACCACTAATAGAAATAGTGCCGCCACCGCCGGCTGCGGGGCTAGTGCCTACAGCGGGGGTGCCGCCTGTCGTTGGAGGGGCACTGGGTCCACAAGAAGCAAGACCTGCTGCTAAAGCGATCGCTGAAGCCGAGAGTGCCCAACGACTTACCTTCATTAAGGAAACCATAAGCTTATCATCCTCACATTGTGACCCCACAAGATTACAACCCTTCAGTAAAGAGAAGGTTAAGTCGGTCTATTCTTTTAAATTTTCGTAAGGCAAATTTATAAAGATGAAAACATCAATATGACTGCGAAAGTGATACTATTCGCCAAAAAAACAAAAAAAGTGGGTCAACAATTTGATTGCTTTTTGTAACAGAGTAGGCGCTATGAGGGAACCGTACTCGCCCTATGAGCCGATGAATTCAAATGCCCAACAGGTTAAAATGTCACTCAAACTACATAAAGTCTTCTCTTGAAGTGGATACAGTATCCGTTGTTAGGTCTTTGGCTAGGTCTTTGGCAATGTTTCTAGTTCGCTTCACGATATCTCTCATTCTTTGCATGGACGACAACGGTGACTCACGCAATTAGTAATCAACTCACGCTCACCATTAATGGCGAACTGGTTTGTCTCAAAGATGCCGACCCAACGTGTACGCTGCTGGAATACTTGCGGCAGAGCGATCGCATTGGCACCAAGGAAGGCTGCGGCGACGGCGATTGTGGAGCCTGCACTGTTGCGTTAATTGGCAAAGGGGCAGATGGCAAACCCCACTATCAAGCCGTCAACAGTTGCCTGATTCCTTTGGGCGCGATCGCAGACCGTGAAGTGATCACTGTGGAAGGCGTGGCAAATGGACAACTCCATCCTGTGCAAACTGCAATGGTGCAACTGGGCGGTTCTCAATGCGGCTACTGCACTCCTGGCTTTATCATCAGCCTGTTTGCCGCCTACTACGATCGCGCCCTAGATGATGTGGCGATCGAAGGAAATCTCTGTCGCTGTACGGGCTATCTGCCGATTCGTCGCGCTGCTCAACGAGTGGCGGAAGCACAGTCCAGCGATCCGAACGATGTTTTTAGTCATGCTTTGGAACGAGCCTCGGTTGAACTTTCGCCCATCAGTTATGGCAATGGCGATCGCCAGTTTTACCGCCCGGTGCAGCTTGCCGAGGTGTTCGCTTTAATGCGCCAGCACCCCAGCGCGACTCTGGTTGCTGGTGCCACTGACTTAGGATTGGAACTGAGTTGGCATCGACAACAGTACCCTGTGATGATCTCGTTGGAAGCCGTGGCAGAACTCCAAACACTGGAACAAACCGCCGAGTCAGTCGAAATTGGTGCTGCCGTGCCATTGAGCCAGATTGAAGCCACTTTACACGGCGTGTTTCCCAGCCTAGATGAAATGCTGCATTGGTTTGCGGCGCGGCAGGTGCGAAATCGGG
Source organism: Leptolyngbyales cyanobacterium (assembly GCA_038250345.1). Classification (GTDB taxonomy): domain Bacteria; phylum Cyanobacteriota; class Cyanobacteriia; order Leptolyngbyales; family Leptolyngbyaceae; genus ULC077BIN1. The sequence continues at coordinate 1,662 of JBBSCL010000494.1, read as the reverse complement.
CAACCTTAGGCGGCAATATTGGCACCGCGTCTCCCATTGGTGACTTGCCACCTGTGCTGTTGTCCTTGGATGCAACGTTGCGGCTTGCCAGCGCGACTGGCTCACGGGTTTTGCCTTTGGCAAATTTCTTCAAGGGCTATCGCCAAACCGATTTGCAGTCTGGCGAGGTGATTGTCTCGATTGTGATTCCCAAAACGCTCACCGCTGGAGCCGTGCGCCGTTTGAGTCAATCCTATAAAATTGGCAAGCGCGGTACGGATGATATCAGTATTGTGGCGGCGGCATTTACGATTGATTGGGACGATCGCAACCAAATTCTCCATGCGCGGCTTGCTTATGGTGGGGTCGCAGCGACTCCGGCACGGGCGATCGCGGTCGAACAATTTCTCATCGGTAAACTCTGGAATATTGCTACCGTGCAACAGGCGAAAACGTTGCTGGGTCAGGCATTTACGCCACTCAGCGATTTGCGTGGCAGTGCCGACTATCGCCAGAGATTAATCGTGAATTTATTTGAAAAGTTCTTTGTTGAAAGCGGTGCTGCTGGTGTTGTCATGCGTGATTTATCAGAGGTGCAGCCATGAATATGCCCAGTAAGCCGAGCCGCAACCGGAGCCATGAAAGTGCTGAGCATCACGTTAGCGGTAAGGCAATCTACACGGATGATCAGCGATCGCCCGCTGGAACACTATTTTTGTATCCAGTGCTGTCTCCCCACGCCAGCGCCAAAATCCTCAAGATTGATCCGCAGCCTGCCTACGCCATCCCTGGAGTGGTCACCGTGCTGACGGCGGCTGATATCCCTGGTGAAAATAATACGGGCGTGATTATTCACGATGAGCCACTGTTGCCCACCGAGGTCGTTAGCTACTGGGGGCAAGCGGTGGTTTGGGTCGTCGGCGAGACTGAAGATGCAGCACGACAGGGCGCGGAGAAAGTGGTGGTGGAGTATGAGCCACAAGCGCCGATCGCTAACATTGAGGATGCGATCGCCCTCAATAGTTTCCACAATCAGCCGCAGGTGTGCCGACGGGGCGAACCAGATGCCGCCTTGCTCACTGCCCCTCACGTGATAGAAGGCGAACTGGAAATGAACGGGCAAGATCATTTTTATCTGGAAACCCAAACCAGTTGGGTGATTCCCGATGGCGAAGGCAACTATCAGGCGTATTGCTCGACTCAACATCCCACCGAGACGCAGATCATTTTGGCGCGGGTGCTGGGCATTTCGAGCAATCGCGTTGTGGTCACTTGTTTAAGAATGGGCGGCGCGTTTGGCGGCAAGGAATCTCAGGCAAACCCACCCGCCGCGATCGCTGCGATCGCGGCTCATAAAACGGGTCGTCCGGTGCGAGTGCGTCTACGGCGACACCACGACATGATCTTGACGGGCAAACGTCATGGTTTCTTGGGTCAATACAAAGTTGGCTTCGATGGGTCGGGCAGGCTGCTTGCCTTAGATCTTTCCCTTTACTCCGATGGCGGTTGGAGTCTGGATTTGTCGCCGCCCGTGCTGCTGAGAGCAATGCTGCATGTGGATAATGCTTACTACATTCCCCATGTGGAAATTCGGGGGCAAATTGCCAAAACCCACCGCGTTTCCAACACCGCGTTTCGGGGCTTTGGTGGTCCTCAAGGCATGTTGATGATCGAGGAGATTCT
>JBBSCL010000493.1:0-3477 GCA_038250345.1 Leptolyngbyales cyanobacterium | reverse complement strand
CCAGGTATTTCAGATTCGGGTGGCAGGAATACTCCATCAATTTCAAACTTGGGTTCTTTGACTGCAACCGAATCAAATCGATAATTTTGGGCATTGGGAGGTGGGCTTTCTAATAGCTCAAACAGTAGGGTTGGAGACTGTCGGAACAATTGATAAAAAATCGAATCCCGTCGCATGGTTAAAAAGTGAAAGGTTCCGAACAGTTGAGTCAATTGTACTACTGTGAAGTTGAGAATCGGATTGCCACTGGAACAAATCTAGATGACCTCGGCTAGGGGATAATAACTACATGTTAAATCGATGTTACATCGCCCATCCACAGGAAAACCCAGGTGACAACCGATAACTCAACTCCAATCGAGCATCAGAACGTGCCCCAAGAGCATCAAGGGCTGCACGGCTTCCTCTACAGTTCTGAGGATGAACATGGTGCTGTGGATGTCGCGATCGCTGAGCCCTCTATAGTGACTGAAACGATTACGCCCTTGCATACCTGGTGCGAGGCGGTCGGCAACGCCAAAGTTGCCGGAGTGTATGCGGTGTTGAATGGCGATCGCCAGACGCAATACATCGGTTACTCTCGCAATGTTGCCCTTGCCCTGCGGGGTCATGTCACCCAAATTGGCGCTGATATTTGTGTTTTCGTGCGGGTGCAGCCCTTCAAGTTTCCCAAGCGTGACGAGATGGAAGCCTTGCAAAATGCCTGGATTACAGAACTGAAAACCACTCCACCGGGCAATGTGGATGATAGCGGACTGTGGGCAAACACGATTGGAGCCGCTGCGATCGCGGCAATGTCTGCGGCAGAACGCCAAGCCTACGATGAGAAAAAGCTAAAGCTGCGGAAGGCAATGGCAGAAGCCGAAAGCCGAGAATCTATTGCCGGAGAGGGAGCCTTAGAAGCTGCCGTGATGCAAGATGACTGGAGCAGCGTTGTGCAGCAACAGACCCAAGAAACCTTGTAGCGATCTGTTACAGAGTTTATGCAGGTAGATGTCCTTAAATCCCGCCGCCTTTCATTTATCGCGATTATAGTAAGGAATTGAGATGACGGAACACGATACGTTCTTTGAACAGGCTCCGCGAACGCTTGCCATTCCGGCATAATGTCGGTTGGTTTGAGCAGGCGATCTCGCTTCCAGCGATACATGATTAAAGGGCTGAGATGACGGAACATGATCGCCTATTCAAAGAACTTCTCTCTACTTTTTTCGTCGAGTTCCTGGATTTGTTTCTGCCGCAAATTGCCAACACAATAGATCGAAGCTCTCTTCGCTTTTTGCCCCAAGAATACTTTGCTGACCTGACCACAGGCGAAGATAAAGTCGTTGACTTGTTAGTTGAAGTGCAGCAGGCAGGCGCGGAAATTGGTTTTTTGGTGCATGTGGAAACGCAGTCTTACATCGAGCGAGACTTTACCCGGCGGATGTTTTTCTACTTTGCACGGCTATATCAGAAATATTTGCAGCGGGTGTATCCAATCGTCGTGTTTTCGTTTGATCACCCCTATCGGGAGGAACCACATTGTCACACGGTGGAGTTTCCCAACTTGAAGGTATTGGAATTCAACTTCACGGCGATTCAACTCAATCGCCTAGACTGGCGCGATTATCTCAATCAACCCAATCCAGTAGCGGCGGCATTAATGGCAAAAATGCAGATTGCAGCAACAGACAGAGCGAGGGTGAAAGTCGAATGTTTACGGCTTTTGACTACCTTGAAGCTAGATCCTGCCCGCACCCGCTTGATTTCTGGCTTTATCGATACCTATTTACGACTAAACCCACAGGAAAAGCAGGTGTTTCAGGAAGAGATTGGTAGACTGGAAGCGAATAGCCGGGAGGATGTGATGGAAATTGTCACCAGTTGGATGCAAGAGGGCATTGAACAGGGCATTGAACAGGGCATTGAACAGGGCATTGAACAGGGCATTGAACAGGGCATTGAACAAGGTGCCGAGCGAGAAGCTCTATCGCTGATCTTGCGCCTCCTCAACCGCAAAGTGGGAGAACTGCCTAACGAAGCGCGATCTCAAATCGATATCCTTGCCCTGCCTCAACTAGAATTTTTAGGAGAAGCCTTGTTAGACTTTTCCAGCTTGTCTGATTTAACCAACTGGTTAGCGCAAAACTGACTTAAACGATGGATAGCTGCGACATGTGATCTCTGCACAATCTCTTAGGCTGTTTGATCAAGCAGAAGACGTAATTAAGCATATTTCTAAGTTGGGCTGAAGAAAAAGACTAGTTTTACCTCCCAGCTTTTGTCTTGGCGCACGAGGTCAATCTGGCGGATGAATTCGCGGAAGTAGAAGCGGCGTTCGGTTTCGGAAAGGTCGAGCCAAAATTGCGGAAGTGAGACGGTTTGCGCGGTTGCTTTCAAATCCACTGGCGGCAATTGGGATAGCTGATTTTCCAGTTCTGCCATCTCCGATCGCACCTTATAAGCCCTCAAATCCGCTGTGTTTTGATCCAATACTTCAGCCTCAACCAAGGGCGCAAGCTGATCAATCAATGACTGCTTAGCAGCGATCGCGCTACTAATGCCCTGCTTAATCCGAGTCATGTCGGGCAACTCTACATCCGCGATCGCTTTAGGCAAATCCTCACAAATCCTTGTAATCGTCGTTTGCAGTACGGCATCATAGTCAACTGCTTTGCACTTCGGCTTTTGGGCGCACTGGGTGGGACGCAGGTAAAGATATTCTCGATCTTTGCGGTGAGTGGTGACTCGTGCGATCGTCATCGACGACTGACACTCGCTGCAAAACACTAACCCCGCCAGCGATCGCGGCGCACTGGCAGACCGACGAGGGAGACGGCGATTGCGACGCAGCAGGCGATCAATTTGAGCAGCTTCATCTCGCGATAGAATTGGGTCGTGGGTATTGCGAATCTGGTTGCCATCTTGATATTCCAGGTCGCCGCGATAAACTGGATTCGCTAACCACCGTTGCCCCGTAGAAACAGAGATCCGCTTGCTGTAGCGTTTTGCCAAATAGCGCACTGCACCACGCACCGTTCCGTAAAGCAAAAACTGGTCAAAAAAATCTTTGATCACTGGGGCAGTGCTGCGATCGATGACATAGCTACTTTTACCCCGTCGGTAGCCATAGGGCGCTTTGCCAGGAGGCGGTAACGCTTTCACCCGATTGCGGGCATGTCCTTGACGAATGCGACGGCTGCGCTGCGCCATCTGCATCTCTTGCAGACGCTGAAGCATCTCTGCCTGGACGTTTTCAGACTGTGGGATCGTCTCTAATATGCCTTTAGTGGTATCGGGTAACTGATCCAGGCAGATCAGCCCAACTTTGAGGGATTCTAACTGGGCTAGGCGATCGCTCACTGCTTGGATCGATTCTCCCAATTCTTCTAATTGCCGCACCAGCACCCACCCAGTTGGAATCTTTTGGCAATCTGCCACAAGTTGCTGCCACTGCGATCGCGGCTGCTCCAACGTCTGCTTAACAAGCTTCTT
>JBBSCL010000492.1:0-3479 GCA_038250345.1 Leptolyngbyales cyanobacterium | reverse complement strand
GACTCAGGCGCAAAAAATGTTGATTACTCGCGGCGAAGATGGCATGAGCCTGTTTCAAAACGATGGCACCGAATACCACATTCCCGCCTTCAACCGGACGGATGTATTTGATGTCACCGGAGCCGGAGATACCGTAGTCGCGGCTTTGACATTGGGCTTGACGCTGGGAGCCTCTTCTTGGGAAGCCGCCGTATTAGGCAACCTCGCTGCCAGCATCGTAGTCCGGCAATTTGGCACGACTCCAACCACTCCAAGCGAGATGAAGACCGCGCTAGAACTGTTGCTGGAAGAATCAGATGGATAGCAGGTTTCGGGGTTCAGGTTTCAGACGCTAGCGCAGTGAGGTTTCTGCGATCGCTGTTTTGCCGATTGTGGTGATGGGTTTTATGAACTTGAAATGGGAATTATAAAGCATTCATCTAGACGCACTGAAAATGAACAAACTGGCTCTCTCACTCCTGGCGATCGCGCTGAGCATCTTCACCCTTAGCGCTTGCGAAAAACCCAAAGCAGCTACACCCAAAACAGAATCGACCTCAACACCAACGACCAAAGCTATCAATCAGCGGGAAGAGGCTGCCAAACAACAGTCAAACAAACTTGAGCAGAAAAGAGATCAGGTGCAGCAATCTGTGATGCAATCTGAGCAGCAGGTAAACGAATCTGAAGCCCAAGCTAAATAAAACAATAATTCCTTGATTAGGTTTTTAGCACTGTAAATTTATCCTCATTTTGTTTCACCTGTAATTGTTCCTGTTGTCGGTGAACTAGCACTGGCGATGGGTTTCATGGGAATTCGTCCAGCTTGATATGCCAGCCGACCTGCTTCTGCTGCAAGGCTCATCGCCCGCGCCATTGCTGGAGAATTTTGCGCCTGAGCGATCGCGGTATTGATCAACAGCGCATCAGCCCCCATTTCCATCGCTTGAGCCGCTTCACTAGGCACCCCAATTCCAGCATCCACAACCACTGGCACTTTCGCAGTTTCAATGATGATCTGAATATTGGCAGCATTATTTAGCCCTTGCCCGGAGCCAATTGGCGATCCCAACGGCATCACAGTCACACAGCCTGCTTCTTCTAAGCGTTTTGCCAACAGCGGATCGGCGTTAATGTAAGGCAGTACGGCAAATCCTTCTTTGACCAACTGCTCTGCGGCTTCTAGGGTGCCAATCGGGTCAGGCAATAGATATTTACCATCCGGAATCACCTCCAGCTTGACAAAATTATTGTCTTCTTGCCCCAGCAGTTTTGCCATTTCACGACCCAAGCGCGCCACCCGAATGGCATCCTCGGCGGTTTGGCATCCGGCAGTGTTGGGCAACATCCAGATTTTGCTCCAATCTAAAGCGTCCGCTAGCCCTTCATGTCCGGGGGCATTGGTTTGAACTCGGCGGACGGCAACAGTAACAATTTGGCAGCCGCTAGCCGCAACGCTTTGCCGCATTTCGTCAAAATTGCGATATTTACCGGTTCCGGTCATCAGGCGCGAGTGAAAGGTGCGTCCGGCGATGATCAGAGGATCTTGGAGCGATCGCTCGGTGGGTTTATCCAGTGTATACATTGGGGAATCAGGGAATAAATGGTCGGGGAAATGGGTCAAAGGACTTTCTATTTTAAAGCGTCAGCAGCGGCTTTAGAATAGAGTTTATGGATAATCTAATCACGCTTCAAGTGAATGGTGAACGGCGAGATTGCCCCAAGAACACATTTATGCCGGGGTTCTTAGAACAATTAGGCTTAAATCCACGGCTGATTGCGGTGGAATACAATGGCGAAATTTTACATCGTCAGTTTTGGGAAACCACTGAGATACAATCCGGCGATCGCCTAGAAATTGTCACCATTGTGGGTGGGGGTTAAATGGGCGGCGGCTAAATAGTAGCTTTGTTTAAAGCAGAGGTTCCAGCAGTGGAAAATTCTGCGATCGCGCCCATTGCTGCACTCAGTAAGCGCCCAGGCTGAAAATCGTCTTTAATCAGGTGCCAAAGTCGTTGAACTTCTTCGGTGTGGAGGCGATCATCCTCAGTCAGAGCAATGATTAACTGCTGCCGCAAAAACTTCCCTTCCTCGGAAAGCAAAAATTGAATGCCCATTTGAGCCGAAGGCAAGAGGTCAAAATTGCCATTGGTGCGGGCGATCGCAATCAAACTTTCCAACCGCGACCACTGAAACTTGCCATCCTTAAACAACATCTCTAGCAAGCGGCGACGCAGTTCAGGTGATTCTCCATTGAGCAAGCGCTTTGCCACATAAGGATAGGCAACTTCGACAATTTTAAAATTAGGATTAATCGTTAACGCCAATCCCTCTTGAGTGACCAAAGAACGAATAATTAAAGCAAACTTGGCAGGTACGCGAAACGGATAGTCATACATCAGTTCCGAAAAACTATCGGTAATCGTTCCAAAGTTGAAATCCCGGACACTTTCACCAAAAGCTTGAGAGAAAACGGCTTCCAAGGCAGGCACAATCGGCTGAATATCAACATCTGGAGTTAAAAAACCTAGATTCACAAAATCTTTCGCCAAGTCTTGATAATCTTTGTTGATTAAATGAACGACTGCATCGACCAACGTTTCCTTAGTTGACTCGTTTAGCTGATCCATCATGCCAAAGTCAACGTATGCCATCCGAGCTTTGGTCGATTCACTGGATTCGCTTCCATCCACGGCACATTGGGGAGCCATGGCAAATAGATTTCCAGGATGAGGATCGGCATGGAAAAAGCCATGCTCCAAAAGCTGTTGTAGACCGCTAGTCACGCCAATTTCAATCAGATCATCACTTGCCAAGCCTGCTTCTCGAATGCGATCGGTATCCGTCAGTTTGTACCCATGAATCCACTCCAAAGTCAGCACCCGACGGCTACTATAGCGCCAATAAATCGAGGGGACTTTTACCCTTGGATTATTCCGGAAGTTGGTCGCAAATTTTTCTGCATTTCGCCCTTCATTCAAATAATCCACTTCTTCAAATAACTTGATGCCAAATTCATCGACAATGAGCGTCAAGTCATGCCCTAGATTCAGCGGTAGCCAAGGCGCAATCCAACTGGCTGCCCACCGCATCAGGTATAAATCTAAAGTTAATGTGGGCAAGAGGTTAGGGCGCTGCACTTTTACGGCAACTTCTTCACCGCTGTGCAGGTTTGCTTGATAAACCTGACCTAAACTTGCGGCTGCAACGGGCTGAGGTGAGATTTGACTGTAAAGTTCTTTTAGCGATCGCCCCAACTCTTGCTCAATGATCCGAAAGGCTTGCTCAGTCGGGAAGGGCGGCAGTTGGTCTTGAAGCTTGGTGAGTTCTTCGAGAAAATCTTTGCGAATTAAGTCGGGACGAGTAGAAAGCGCTTGCCCGACTTTGATAAAAGTTGGACCTAACCGAATTAAAGTTCGGCGTAACTGTGTTGCACGTTTAAATCGATTGACCTCCGTCCGATTTTGCCATGCATCCAGCTTCAGCCCAAGGAAAAAGCT
>JBBSCL010000491.1:0-3482 GCA_038250345.1 Leptolyngbyales cyanobacterium | reverse complement strand
CAGGGAGCGATCGAATCGGCAACCAGGTTCCATCTCGCTGTAGCAGTTCTAGCCCATCATCCGTCGCTTCACAAAGCAATGTTATTAAGTTGATATCTTCGTGAGGAGCCGCCCTGAGGCTAGCGGGATCGGCATTTGGCGGAATGGGTGGATAGTGAATAATCCGAAGAATGGTGTCCCCGTCTTGCACCATTTCCGCTAGCAGAGCTTCTGGTTCCCCCAAATAAAGGGCACAGGCTTGCAGCAGTTTGATAGCACAGGCTTCTAGCTGGGCATAAAGCTGGGCAATAATCGGATAAAACTGAGGCACTTCAGCTATCTGCAAATTGGCTGCATAGTCGGCAGTCAGGGGATGGTTGGGCGGCAACTCTCGCCCGACGTGCCAAAACTCTTTCAAATCCGGCGCGGCATGGTCTTTGGCGTGTTCCTTGCCAAACGATGTAAAACCCCGTTGTCCATTTAGGGCTGGCATTTCATACTGGCATTTCGTCGCGGTGGGCAATTCAAAGAACTGCTGCGCCACCTGATAAGCAGTTTGGATCAGCGCGGGATCAACGCCGTGATTGATCACTGCAAAAAAGCCCGTGTCTTCCAAGGCATGACCTAGCTGCATGACAAACTGCTGCCGATCGCGGTCATCAAACTGAAACATTTGCAGGTCTAAAACTGGGATAGTTTGAGTTAGGGACATTTACTACAATTAAAGATTTACTACAACTGAAGATTGAGTGATTATGCGATCGCAGCGTCAATCATTGGCTGCATTGAAGCGATCGCTCCCAATTTTTTGAACTGTAAAGTATTCCAGGGCATCGTAGGGATAAGTCAAGAAAACAAGGACTTACGCAAATCAACCGAAATTTGCCCCCCAACCCCCAATTCTGGGGGAGCTAGAGATCAAAGTCCCCCAGAATTGGGGGATTTAGGGGGCGAATGCGTAAGTCCTAGAAAACAAGGACTTGCAAACAATTAAGTTATTTGAGGTGCTTTTCTTAACAAAAGGCACGTTAATTAAATAGCCAACGCCTAGAGTCAGGGTGCAGAAAATCGACGATACAGTTAACCAATTGAAGGAATCCGGTGCTAGAGCGGCTTAAAAAACACGGTGCTCAATTTATCAGTCGGGTGCCCTTACGAACAGTGTTGATTGTTCCATTTGTGGCACAGATTGTCGGGTCTGTGGCATTGACGGGCTATCTTTCGTTTCGCAATGGGCAAGAAACCGTGAATGGGCTTGCCGATCGCCTGATGCAGGAGGTGGGCGATCGCGTTTTGCAAAACCTCAATTCCTTTCTGACCGTTCCTCATCAGGTCAATCAAACGAACATTGCCGCGTTGGAACTCAAACAACTCGATGTTCAAAATGTGCCTGCCGCAGAACGTCACTTTTGGCGACAGCTACAAATTTTTGATACATTAACGTCCGTTGGAGTGGGGCTTGAATCTAGAAATAATTTTGGAGCAGAGCGGGGCGACGATAATCAGCTAACGGTTCAAGCCTCTACCCAAGCATCGGGCTACCGGTTTCAAACCTATCGCACCAATGCAGTCGGCGATCGCACTCAGCTAATCGACCAGCAGCCCAACTTCGACCCACGCATCCGCCCGTGGTATCAAGCGGCTCGTGCGGCTGGCAAGCCCACTTGGAGCAAAATCTATCCCCGCACCAATGGGCTAACTGCCTACTTAGGTGCCGTAGCTCCGTTTTATGATGGGCAACGATTGCAGGGCGTTTTCTTAACCAACATTAATCTGTCGCAAATCAGCCGCTTTTTGCAAAATTTGCAAGTGGGCAAAACTGGGCAAGTCTTCATTATTGAGCGGTCTGGCAAGTTGGTGGCTACATCCACCGGGGAGAATCCTGTGAGGATCGCACTGAAGAACAATGGGGCAGAACGAGTTAGCGCGATCGCTAGCCAAAATTCTTTAACTCGCGCCACTACTGCCCACCTAGTCACTCACTTCGGCGGGTATCCAAAGATCCCTAACACCTTACTGAAGTTTTCAGTGAATCACCAAGGGCAATGGGTCAAAACAGTGCGAATTCAAGATGACAAAGGGCTGGATTGGATCGGAGTTATTGTGGTTCCTGAAGCTGACTTTATGGCAAAAATTACCGCTAACACCCGCACTACATCGCTGCTGTGTTTAGCGGCTTTACTGTTGTCAACCACAGTGGGCATTTTGACTGCCCGCTGGATTGCCACCCCCATTTTGGAACTCAATGAAAAAATGAAAGCGATCGCGTCGGGTCAGTGGGAAGGAACGATGCATAGCGATCGCGTTGATGAGATTGGTGAACTGGCAAACTCCTTTAACCAAATGGCAGCCCAGCTACAGCAATCTTTTGCAAATTTGCAAACGCTCAATCAAGAGCTATCGGTTAGCGAAAGCCGTTTAACTGCTTTTTTAGAAGCACTGCCCATTGGCATCTCCGTGGTCAACCTCAATGGCACTGTCACGTTCTTTAATCGCACGGCAATTCAGCTATTGGGAGTTGACTCCATTCCAGGCAGCACCGCAGAGCAATTGTCAACGGTCTATCAGCTTTATCAAGCCGGCACAAATGACCTTTATCCGAGCCATAAATTGCCAGCAGTAATTGCCCTGCAAGGAGAACAGAGTACGGCTGAAGATATAGAGCTTGAGCGAGACGGCAGACGGACTCTGCTGGACGTGCGGTCAACTCCCATTTTTGACAGTGCAGGCAACGTGATCTATGCGATCGTTGCGTTTCAAGATATTACAACCCGGAAGGAAGCGGAAAAATTTTTGCGGGGTTATTCTCAAAACTTGGAAACCGAAGTGCAACAGCGAACTACAGAATTGACGCAGATCAATCTCACGTTACAGCAAGAAATTGTCGATCGCCAACAGGCGCAAGCAGCATTACAAACTGCCAACCACGAATTAGAGCGACTGACTACGTTGGATGGCTTAACTCAAGTTGCCAACCGCCGCTGTTTTGATCAATATCTGGCTCAAGAATGGCGGCGACTGATGCGAGACCAACAGCCGATCGCGCTGATTATGTGCGACGTGGATTATTTCAAGCGCTATAACGACAGCTACGGGCATCAAGCGGGAGATGACTGTCTCCGAACCGTGGCGATCACCATGCAGCAAGCGGTGAAACGTCCTGCCGATTTGGTTGCCCGCTACGGCGGCGAGGAATTTGCGGTAATTTTGCCCAATACTGAACTGAGTGGCGCGATCGCCATTGCCCAAACCATTCGAGCCGCAGTCAATCACCTCAACCTGACCCACGAAACCTCTGAAATTGGCAACCGATTAACCCTAAGCTTGGGCGTGAGCAGCATGATTCCGGGTCAAACTGGATCTCCAGAAGCGCTGATTGCGGCGGCTGACAGAGCCTTGTATATTGCAAAACAGCAAGGACGCGATCGCGTTGAGGCGGCATCGTAACTGTAAAATCGCCCTATCAGTTCCTCCGGTGCTTTATGCTTGGACTCATTTTTGAT
>JBBSCL010000490.1:0-3485 GCA_038250345.1 Leptolyngbyales cyanobacterium | reverse complement strand
TGCTGTGTTCGGATGGGTTAAGCGACAATGATCTGATTGAAGAACATTGGCAGATGTTAGTGCCAGTGCTGGAGGGCACGCTAGAGATATCGACTGCGGTGCGCCAGTTAGTCGCGATCGCCAATCAACAAAATGGGCATGATAACGTCGCTGTTGGGCTAGTTCATTGCCGCGTTACTCCAGCATTTTTATCAGATGCGACTGAGCTTCGACTGTCGCAATCCTTGGCAACATTAGCGGCGATGCCCGTGGAAATCGTTTCGCAAATCGCAGCAACAGCAGATCATTTAGCTCAACCGACCCAATCTTTTGCTGCCAATCCTTCTACACTCAAAACTCAGCTAAGAAAACAGCCGTCGCAAACTGACAAGTCAGCGCGATCGCGCCTTAGTCTGTTTCCCTGGCTGTTGGGCTTACTTACCCTGTTGGGAGCCGCAGGGTTGCTGCTGATCTGGCTGTTTCCCAGCCTTGGTATTCGACTATTTCCAGCAATCGAAAACACTGCCGTTCCTTCTGCTAGTCCTACGAGTTCCGCTCCCCGTCCCGACGGGTTGGCTTCTCCTAGCCCCAGTAGCCCCAGTAGCTCCAATGTTGCTGCCTACCCATTTTTAACCACTCAATCGCGGGTGTTAGTCAATCGGGCTGCGGTTGACGGCGTGGGGCAAGCTCCAGTGCTTCTTCAGTCCCAACTAGAGTCCCAGCTACAGTCTCAGCCTGCCAGCGCTCCCGAATTGAGTCCGCCTTTATCACGCCTGATTGCCATTCCGGTTGGGACTGTATTGGAAGTGGTTGCGGTGCAAGTGCGATCGGATCAGCGTTGGCTACAGCTTAAAGTCTGTTCGCTGCCTGCGGCTGGAAGGGCGGCTAATCGAGCAAATGCCTCCGGGCAACCGGGCGATGTCGGGTGGATTCAACAGACCGCGATCGCGCCCTTGGTCACTTCAGACATTAGCCTCACCCCTGCACAACTGGGTGCCTGTGCAGCGAAACGTTAAACCGTTTCCTCCACCAATAGAAACTACTTGAGGACTGAAATTTCTTTCCAAACACCGACTAGACTGATAGAACGATAAATAATTACAAAAGATACTAAAAAAACTATCTATTTTGGATTGGGCTACATTGCTTACGAATGCCGTTACCTGAAAGCCCCTACTTGAGTTTGGCAGTTACTCCGTTACAGATTTCTGGCGCGGCGCATTTCGCAATTCATGTGACCAGAGCGCCTTACCCTGGTGGACTTGTCTTACATAATTCCACTTGGACGAATTCCCTCAGTCAACTGTGGCAACTGTGGCAAGAAATGTTTTTCACTCACCCTCTGCCACCCTACCCGCTTGAGCAGACCACTCTACCCGATATTTCCGTAGACTCCAATCAACCGGGAGGGATGTCGGCGCGATTGATGCAAACTCTGGGCGTAAGCCTGTGGCAGTGGTTGTTTGATGGCTCAATTATGGTGAGCATTAATCAAAGTCGCGGCATTGCGATCGGGCAGGGATACCCGCTCCGGTTGCAGATTGAAATTCGTGACCCCATGCTAATCTGCTTGCCCTGGGAAATTATGCAAGAAGCCCCTGGCACTCCAGCTATTTCCCTAAGCCAACACATTTTGTTTAGTCGCACCACCAGCGATGTTTCTGCATTGCCGCCTTCCCGCCCTGAAACTGCGCTCAAGATCCTGTTAGTTCAGGGACAAGCAGCCGATGTTAGCGGCACGGGGCTTAGCAATGATGCCCTGCCCATGCTGAAGCTAGAGCAAGAAGCAGACCTGTTAGCACAAGTGTTGAAAAGCTCTGGCAACTCAGGCATTGGCGGTTCTAAAGAAATTCCTTGTGAAGTTCGCACACTGGTTCAACCCACTCCGATTGAACTGATTCAGGCACTTGAAACTCACCATTACAACGTTTTGTTCTATGCAGGACATGGAATGCCGGGTCCTGATGGCGGGGTGTTGTTTGTCCGTCCAGATATGCCCTTAAATGGCACAGAGTTGGCTCAGGTATTAACTCGATGCCAGGTGAAACTAGCGGTATTTAATGCCTGTTGGGGTGCCCAATCCGATCATTACTATCACAACGATGACACAATGCCCGGAGGGAAAGCATCTCAACCCATGCCCCGCAGCAGTCTTGCTGAAGTGCTAATTCATCATGGGGTGCCAGCCGTATTGGGAATGCGTAACTCGATCACCGATCAAGAGGCGCTAAGTTTTATCCAGGAACTAGCAAAAGCTTTAGCAGACCGCAAACCGATTGATCAGGCAGTGGCGATCGCCCGCCAACACTTGCTGACTGTTTATAAATTCAATCAGCAGGCTTGGACATTGCCCATACTCTATATGCATCCTGAATTTGATGGAGAACTGCTGACCCCGATCTCAGCCATCACACCCGGACATACTCAAATTGGCGCAGAATCATCAACCTCCATTGCCTGCCTGCGATCGCTGCAAGATAACCGGGTCTGGCAAATTCGAGGCGGATACATGACCATTGGCAGAAGCACCGACAATGACCTAATTTTGCGAGAAGATGAAGCGGGTGCCTCTCGTGAACACGCCATGATCCTCCGACGAGAAAGCCAAGGAACGCTGGACGATGCCACCTATTTTCTCCGAGATGTTTCTCGCTTTGGCACCTGGGTTTCCTTAGATGATAAACGATGGCAACGAGTGCATCAACAGGAAGTCTTGCTAATGCCAGGGAGCAAAATCAAATTTGGCAGCTCTCAAAACAATCCCCTAGAGTTTACGATTCTCAGTACGCCTGAAATCCTGCCATCCAGCTAGTCATATTCTTGTGGTTAAAAAGAAAACTCCTAATCCCAATCCTACCGAGCGATTCATCTATCGCGAATTTGGTGCCTCCGAAAACTCAGAGGCGTTGCAGCGAGGTGTCCCGGATCTCCCTCCTAATCAGCAAAGTCCACGGGTAGAAACTTCCAGCAAAGGTCGCAAAGGAAAAACCGTCACCATAATTCGCGGTTTTCAGGCAAGCCCAGATACCCTAACCGACTTGCTAAAAAAACTTAAAAACTTGTGCGGCGCAGGCGGCACTCTCAAAGATAATGAACTTGAAATTCAAGGTGACCACAAGCAAAGGATTGTTGAACATTTACAGCAGCTTGGCTATAAGGCAAAAGGGAGCGGAGGATGAGGGAATTATGAATGGCGAATTACGAATGGCGAATTTTGCAGTAACGCACCATAACGAATGACGAATATCTTCTTTTCGTCCCACGCACTTCCTCACTCGACACTTTCCTTTTGTCTCTCGACATTCGCACTTCGTCCCTCGACACTTTCCTTTTGTCTCTCGACATTCGCACTTCGTCCCTCGACATTTCCCCTTTGTCTCTCGTACCTTTTTCTGGAGAAATCTTTTGACCGACACTATCACCCGCGTTCAGCCCCCTTTGGAGTTTCTGCCGCCTGCGTTTAATCCCCTTGTGCGCCGGGTGGTGCGTTGGGTATTTCCTTTTTT
>JBBSCL010000489.1:0-3489 GCA_038250345.1 Leptolyngbyales cyanobacterium | reverse complement strand
TGGTTTTGGCGGCATCTATCATGCCATTCGGGGTCCTGAAGTTTTGGAAGACTACTCCAGCTTCTTTGGCTACGACTGGAAAGATAAAAACCAGATGACCAACATCATTGGTTACCATCTAATCCTTTTAGGATTGGGCGCATTCTTGCTAGTCGCTAAAGCCATGTTTTTTGGTGGACTGTATGACACTTGGGCACCGGGTGGTGGCGATGTTCGTGTGGTTACCAACCCAACCTTAAATCCTGCTGTTATCTTCGGCTATTTAGCTAAGTCTCCTTTTGGTGGCGACGGCTGGATCGTCAGCGTTGATAACCTGGAAGACATTGTTGGTGGTCACATCTGGGTTGGTTTCATCTGCATTGCTGGCGGTGTCTGGCACATTTTGACCAAGCCTTTTGGTTGGGCACGTCGCGCTTTGGTATGGTCTGGCGAGGCTTACCTTTCATACAGTATTGGCGCTTTGTCTTTGATGAGCCTGATTGCTGCTTGTTTTGTGTGGTTTAACAACACTGCATACCCTAGCGAGTTCTACGGTCCTACCGGTCCTGAAGCATCTCAAGCTCAAGCAATGACTTTTTTGGTACGTGACCAACGCTTGGGTGCAAACGTGGGTTCTGCACAAGGTCCCACAGGTTTGGGGAAATACCTAATGCGATCGCCCACGGGTGAAATCATCTTTGGTGGCGAAACCATGCGCTTTTGGGATTTCCGGGGTCCTTGGTTGGAGCCTTTGCGTGGACCCAATGGTTTGGATCTCACCAAGATCAAAAATGATATTCAGCCCTGGCAAACTCGCCGCGCGGCTGAGTATATGACCCATGCTCCTTTGGGTTCGATTAACTCAGTGGGTGGCGTAGCAACTGAGATTAACTCATTCAACTATGTGTCTCCTCGTGCATGGTTAGCATCGTTCCATTTGCTAACGGGCTTCTTCTTCTTAGTTGGACATCTTTGGCACGCAGGACGCGCTCGTGCTGCTGCTGCTGGCTTTGAGAAAGGCATCGATCGCGAAGATGAAGCGGTTCTATCAATGCCAAATCTTGACTAGAAGCTAGTCAAGCGAGATCATATTTTCATAAAAAAGGCTCCTGTGATTTACACAGGAGCCTTTTTAATTTTCCTAGGTTTGTGTATTAGACCTGTGAGCTTGACACTTTAGGGTTTTCGGTAGGCTCCATACTAGCAATTGATCGGGAACACATCCAACGGCTAGGAACGGAAGCAGGCCAGCCCATCCTCAGAGCTTCTGGGCAAATAGTATAAATCGTTAATTGGCAATCGATCATTTGAAACCCAGCTCTATCAACTTGCTTTAGCCCTTGCTTCCAAATTGAGTCATTTTCAAACTCAATTGTACGATTACATTGAACACAAACTAGATGGTGATGATGGTGAGGTGAAGCGGAGTTTAATTCGTAGTGTTTATGTCCTTCAGCAAGTTCAAGTTCACGCAAGATGCCCATGCGAGCCATTAACTTGACGGTACGATAAACCGTAGAAAGGCTGATTGGCTCCCCGCGCTGACCTAATATGTCATGCAGTTCTTCTGCGCTGAGGTGATTTCCTCTAGGAAGAGTTTGAAACACCTGTAAGATAGTCTCCCGCTGGGGAGTCAATCGCCAGCCTTTTGAATTTAATTCCGATTTGAGCGAGTCAGCCGTGTAGGAAAACATAATCGCCTCTGGGAAATAAGGCTTGCATTAGATGTTGACATCATAATTCTAACGCCATTCAATTTCAAGAAGACAGCTTATTGCAAATATATTGCAGGAACTCTGCTTAATCTCATGTGATTTGAGTTGATAATGTATTTTAAAGACGTTGCTAAAGGCATGACGCTAGGTGTTCTTCGTTTTGTGAGTTACTAGTCTTCAAGAAAGCTGAGGATGAGATCTGCGATCGCGGCTACCATATAGGCATAGCTGATGATTCTAATTCCCATCAGTTCGTAATTTTGTGAAAACTTCTTTGAAAAGTTACTCAGGGAAACGAGCCTTTATTAGCCCCATTGCTTACTATCCAGCTCAATAAAAGTATCTGAAGCGTGAAACATCTGGGTTTCATACATCCAATTGTTGCGTTTGCACCGTATTTGAAGGAGACAAGACTATCATCTCTACTTCTACCGATATTCTTATATTGGGATAGATCTTGGTGTTGACTTAATAGCCAGTATTGTGGATGTTTCAAATAATCTAGCTGAACTTAGAGAGGTGCTAATATGCTCGATTTTGCAGATGTGTTGCGGTTAGTGCATCCGGCGATCGCGGTCACGGTTGTGTTTCCGATCATCGGCATGGTGCTGAGAATGGCGTGGTTAACCCGCGAACGTCGGCTCAAAGTTGCCGAAGAAGGAAAAAGCAAAATTCCGCCCGGAGTGGGGCAAGACCATTTGAAACTAGGACGTTGGCTCGCTGGATCAGTCGTTGGCGTAGAACTACTCGGCATTACCCGCCCCATGTTTAGCCAGATTGCTAAAGACCAATTGTGGAGCAATGATCCATTCAAATTTATCTTGATTTTATTGATGTATATAGTCAGTGTTGGCTCTTTGGTGATGCTTTATAGAGCGCAGAAAAAGCTTTGGCGCGGCATTTTTGCGACCTTGTGCGGCTCTGCTCTAGTGGTTCTTAGCCTGCAAAATGGCATTTACCGTCGAGACAATGAATGGTTTGTCTCCCATTTTTACTTTGGTGTGACTGCTACCTTATTGATGATTTTTTCTTTAGCCATCATCCAAGATATTTACCAAGACCGCAGCCACCGCTGGCGAATTATCCACGCGACTTTAAATTCTGTCGCTGTACTGCTTTTTATTGCTCAAGGAGTAACCGGAACCCGTGATTTATTAGAAATTCCGCTGTCTTGGCAGGAGTCCCATGTTTATCAATGCGACTTTACGAACAGGAAGTGCCCAGAACCTCCACCACAGAAATAAGTGAGCAGAGAGAGTGGCGAAGTGATTTGAATTATTAGATGTGGGACTATACGCGCCACGTCCACTAACTAACCCAACCTAAACCCCACACTCCGGCTTAGTTCGTTGACAAAGGAGGAACAGGAAGTGATTGCTCTGCTTGGTCAAATACTTTTAGTTGATGCTTTGGAAGATCGGCTTCAATTACTGCCATATAACGATTGAGCATAAATACTTAGTGCAAATACATTCAGAATTTACATAGAAATTTTATGGACTAATTTGTATAATTAGCCGATAGTAAAGAAACGTAAACTCTGTTCATACTTCAATTATTCTGATTCAGGCTAATTAGAGTAGGACTTGGGACACTTTTAAGCACTTATATCTAATCTGGAGTTTTACCGTATGACTGTAGCAATGGGGCGCGCGCCTGCGAAACAAGGGCTGTTTGATGCGCTTGACGACTGGCTGAAACGCGATCGCTTTGTCTTCATCGGCTGGTCTGGCTTACTGCTATTCCCCTGCGCCTACATGGCGATTGGCGGATGGCTGACCGGCACCACCTTCGT
>JBBSCL010000488.1:0-3499 GCA_038250345.1 Leptolyngbyales cyanobacterium | reverse complement strand
TGCAAGACAGTGCGGAGGTTATAGCCCATTCTCATTTTGCGAACGAGTTCCTGAGAGCCGCTGGTGATGCCAATTTCAAAGTAGTTCATGCCCGTTTGCACCATCAGATCGCACAGATGCGGAGTAAGGTTGTCGGCGCGAATGTAAGCTGCCCAGTGGATGTCTTTCATGCCGGCATCCAACACCTTTTGCAGCAATTCCACCACGTCATCTATATACTTACGGGCGGGAATCAGTTGAGCATCGGTGAACCAAAAGTTGCGAATGCCGCGATCGTACAACTGACGCATTTCTGCCACCACTTCATCGGATGGGTTGATCCGCACCTGCTTGCCTTCGATCACGGTATAGATACAGTAGCAGCAGTTATGAGGACATCCCCGCTTGGTTTGCACGCCTACATAAAAGTCTTCAGCTTCCAGGTAATAGTCAAACTCTGTCCAAATTGTTTGGATGTAGCCGTAGTTGCAAGCCGTTTTTTCGATCGCCGCTGGAATTTCGTGAATCAGGCGATCGCGAGGAGCAGCCTCGCCCACAATGTAGCAGCGCTCTTGAGCCAAACTTTCGCCACGTACAATCCGTTCGAGCAGCGCTTCACCTTCACCCACTGAAACGATCGCTCCTTTCGGCAGGCTTTTACCCAGTTGCTCATAAAATACGCTAACTGCACCACCGCCCACTACAACTTGTGCATCAGGTTGATATTTTTTTGCCCGTTTAGTGCCCCGTTTAATCAAGCCCAAGTTGCGCCACAGTTCGCCATAGTAGCCTGTGGCAATCCGGATTAACCCAAATGCACCCTTCAGCTTGACGAATGGATTGAGCGAGTAAAAGAACTCAAAGGTGTATTGCAGTGGATTACCGCCCCGTCCGCCCACAGGCGCATAGATCTGAATATCTCGCCAAGAGAATACGATCAACGTAGGTTGAAATGCATCGATACACTCATCCAAAGCGCTAGTGTAATCGAGCGGAGGCACAGTGCCTAAGTCGAAAATGCGCTGCTGAACAGCAGGAAACTGCTTGTGGACATGATCTGCTAGGTAAATAACACCAATTGGAAAAATTGGATTGCAGGGGAGACGAACGTAGAGAATCCGACTTTCCATAGCGGTCACTTTACGATGAGATTTCTGAAAAGAATAATTTCTGAGTTTGTGTCACACAACTTTACGATACCACTGACTTTAGTGACCTGGACAGATTACCGGAAATTATTGAATCGATTTCATCATCACTTCTTGTCTATGAGAAGAATAGTGAGAAAGCGATCGCAAATTCTTAGAAAAAAGCAATTCTATCGATAGTTAGTGATTGGATTTACAACGAGCCGCGATCGCTAATGTTAAGGTTGGTCGATATTAAAAGCCCTCTAGCGCAATCTACTTAATAATATGGCTCAAATTTTTGATCCCATCTCTTCTGAACAGCGCAGTGCAATTATTTGTTGCTATGTCAATGCTACAAGCCGTATCCAGGTTGCCCGAATCACCAACATGCCAAATTGGTATTTTGAACGGGTTGTATTTCCAGGGCAACGATTGATTTTTGAGACAATGCCAGACTCATTGCTAGAAATTCACTGTGGCATGATGGCAAGCGCGATTTTGGCAGATACCATTCCCTGCGATCGCCTACAAATTGAAGAAGAAATCATTTCATCCTCTACCCCAGACCATGAGCATCGTTTAGAAGAACTCAACGATGGTTTAGGATCAGCCACCCCTTTAGTTGCTAGCTCGACTTCCATTACAACTGAAGTTACTTTGTAAGCGGCTACAGCTACAGCAAAGTGCCAGTACACAGTCGAAAATGAATACGTAACTTAAAACTGCCTAAGCAAGGGTTGCTAGATTGACCCCGCACTCCCTGCCTCATGCTTTTGGTTGAATCATTCATACCCTTTTTCCCTGATACTGATACTAGAGTAGAACTGATCGCGTTCAGGGAGGAATCACTGTGCTATCGAAAGGCTTTGAAGTTGAGATTTACACCAGTACCCCTGAGGGCGATGCGGTTGGGCTTTCTGACAAAATTGTGGCGGCGTTAGATGGGTTTGTGCGTGAACCTGATAGTCGCAATGTGGAATATACTACTCCGCCCTGCCATCGCTATGAGCGACTCCTATGTGATTTGATTACACCCCGCTTTAAGCTGCGAAATTACCTGAAGCAATTGGGAGATTACACGCTGCTGCCGGGTAGTACGTTGGCATTAGGTGGTAGCGATCGCTTCTTGCGCTCCGATCCGGGTAACCCCTATCACACCTATATTGAGCAGACCTACGGCACCAAGGTTGTCACTGCCAGTATTCACATCAACATTGGCATCTCTGACTTGGAAACGCTGATGCGTGCTTGTCGATTGGTGCGGGTGGAAGCGCCCTTAATTTTGGCTCTGACTGCCTCATCGCCGTTTTTGAATGGAGCTGCAACGGGCTATCACTCAACCCGCTGGAGCCTGTTTCCTAAAACCCCTGCCCATGTGCCGCTGTTTGAAAGCCACGCTCACTTTATCCGCTGGACGGAACAGCAGTTAGCCGCAGGCACGATGCAAAACGTGCGTCATCTCTGGAGTGCAGTGCGCCCCAATGGCGATCGCCGTCCCTACAACCTAAATCGGGTAGAGTTGCGAATCTGTGACCTAGTAGTAGATCCGCTTTCCCTCCTGGCAATTACGGCACTGCTGGAAGCGCGATTGTTGCAGGCGATCGCCCATCCCGGTCTTGATCCCTTACAAATGAGTCAACTTTCCAGCGACGATCTAGTTGCCCTCACCGATGCTAACGAGCTAGCCGCTGGCAAACTCAGCCTGGATGCAGAACTACGCCATTGGCAGGACGGTCGCCCAATTATTGCTAAGGATTGGATTGAACAGCTTTACCAAGAAGTATGGGACACTGCCAAAAAACAAGGCTTTAGCTGCTTTTTGTCACCCTTGAAGAAGATTTTACGAGACGGCAACGAGGCTCAGCGATGGTTAAAGGCGCATGACCAGGGAATGCCTGTGCGCCAAGTCATGCAGCAAGCAATTCGAGATACTGCCGCAATGGAATTGGCACTAGAAGAAGAGTTGTGCGGTGTGTTAGTAGCCTAAGAAAATGACGAATGACGAATGATGAAGTGCGAATGACGAATGATGAATGGCTTTCGCGTAGCGTTGACCTAGGAGATATGACGAATGGACGCGATGTGTAAATATCTGTAACAGACTGAGTGGCGAGTGTTATGCCGACTGTTGCGCCATGAGTTTGATCCGAAAAATCGGTCTCAATTGATCGTGCGATCGCCCATCTCCGGAAATCAACCCTAGAGCTAGAGGTGTTACCTTGGATAAGGTTGACTCTGAGGACTTCATGTCTGCATCTCCTTTCGCTGCCGAACGCTTGCTGTTTGACTCTACGCCTCCAACGGCTGACGCAATTCCCACCATATTTGCGTTTCCAAATGAATACAGCGTCGGCATTACCAGTTTGGGCTATCAGGTGGTGTGGGCAACT
>JBBSCL010000487.1:0-3513 GCA_038250345.1 Leptolyngbyales cyanobacterium | reverse complement strand
TCGGATTAAAGCGCCTTCCGGTGCAGTTGTTGCTCAAAAAGTGGCGATCGCTATAGCATCTCGCTCTGACTGGATAGGACATTTCAGTGTGGTTGAAGACGAGCGTATCCGAATGCGAATTCTCTGAAAAAATTGTTGATAGATAATATTTCTAACTTTTGGCAGCATTTAACATAAAAGCTATTCTCTAGCTAGCTTATTTTCCCAAGCGATCGCACGCTTCGCAACTATGTCAAATAAGCGATCGCACTTGTGATGATGGGCTAATGAGGTAAGGCGATCGCTTTTTCTTCAAGCAGGACAATTTTCAATCATTCTGAACATTCTAGGGTTGGCTATCAGTCGGTGAATTTTGCGTTTCCTGTGTTGGTACTACTACAGCCGAAGGATCTGACTGTTTGGATTCTGTTGGTGGCGCTGCTGGTATAACTACAGAATCTGATGGACTCACAGGTTGAGGGGAGGTAGAATCTTGGCTAGAACCGGGTGAGTTATTTTGTGGCAATGGTGTAGGAGAAGCATTACGAGATGACCGGATCGCCCTTAGTTTCTCTACTAGCGAGGGTGTGGGAGAAATGCTAGGTAAAGGTGCGGATTGTTCGGAATCGCCGCGTTGCGATTCTCGTGTAGGGCTGCTAGTGGAAGATTCTTCTTGAGAAGAACGACGATTGCGCCTGGGTTGCCTAGAATTAGAGACGGGTGCTGATTCGGTTCTTGATGTAGTGTTAGTCTCTTCACGCGGATCTGAAGATGTCCTATCCAAGCTAGGTACTTTCGCGGCAGGTTCTTGAGTCGGTTGTTCAAAAAGCGGCTTCGCGGTTGGCTGCTGCTGAAATTTAGGTAACATACTCGTGATCCCAAAGCCTGCTGTAGCAGCAACCAAGGCTACACTTATCCCAATAAATATTTTAGATAAACCCAGTTTTTTAGCCAGTACAGTCTCCTTGACGATTCTCGTGTTGGGCTGCGCGATCGCAGATGGTCTATGAATCCGATTTTGGGCAGTTTTGCCAATTAAAGTTGCTGCTTGCTGAGGAGATAAATTGACAGTTGGCACTGCGGAAGTAGCTAAAGCTTGCGGTGTTACATTCGCCCCATTTCCAGGTAGCAGTTGTAGCCACTCTGCAACTGTCGCTGTCCGAAAACGAGACTCCACCGCCATACCGCGCATTACCGCTTGGTTGACAGCAGCACTCAAATGTGGTTGCAGTTCGCGGGGTGAAGGCATTTGCTCGCGATCGCGCAATAATGCTGGCATGGGAACTTGTGCTGTCAACAGTGCATACAAGGTTGCTGCTAAACCATAAACATCCGTGGCGGGTGTGCGCGATGCTTGGGTTAGATACTGCTCAATTGGAGAATAGCCCTCAGAAACCAGACCCGTATGAGTTTGCCTGACACCGCCATTAAATTCCCTGGCAATGCCAAAATCAATCAGTACTACTTCTTGCGTTCCAAGGCGTTGGATAATATTATCTGGTTTGACATCCCGGTGCAGCAAACCGTTGTTGTGTACTACCTGCAAGGCTGCCCCAATTTGCCGGATATAATGGATTGCTGTGGCTTCTGGCATTGGTATCCCTGGTAATACAAATGCATCTGTCAAGGTTTCGCCAGGAATGTATTCCATCACCATGTAAGGCAGTCCAGCTTCTACAAAAAAGTCACTGACTCGGACTATATTTGGGTGGATACACGTAGCTAATCGCCTAGCTTCATCTTGGAATTGGCGCTCGAACTTGGCAAAATCAAGATTTTGTCGCAGCCGTTCATTGATGGTTTTCATTACCACCTCCTGACCCAAGTAGTGATGGATAGCTTTAAACGTAATGCCAAAACCACCCCGTCCTATTTCTTGAATTAGGGTATATTTTCCATCCTGCAAAATTGTGCCTGCTAACATAAAGAGTCCTGAGTAAGCAGATTAGATAGTGAGTCCTGAGGGATTTCCAAAAAATTTTCCCATATTTTTTATAGGGCAGGGTTCTTGCCTGTCTATCTTACAGGATGATTCTGATTCCTGTTAGCGATAGCGGGGCGATTAGCCCATTCTGAATTCTTCTTCAAAATTGGTATTACGCTTCGATCGCAGGAT
Source organism: Leptolyngbyales cyanobacterium (assembly GCA_038250345.1). GTDB lineage: Bacteria > Cyanobacteriota > Cyanobacteriia > Leptolyngbyales > Leptolyngbyaceae > ULC077BIN1. Next base: position 1,418 of record JBBSCL010000487.1, on the reverse strand, counting down.
TATAGTCATCTGCATTATCAAAACCTGCAATCCAGGCGGCTGCTTGATGGCAAGTTTGCATATATGGGGGAACGCGCAGGATATGATTATGTCCTGTAGATGGACAGGTGACTTTCAAAACCATAAACGGCTCGTCATCTTCAAAAGGAATGCAGACAAGTTGACGTTCCCCACCTGCATCTCGATCGCGATCGCGCACTAAGCCTCCCACTTGATGCAAAAATGTTTCGTATCCCAGACGCTCAATCAACACCCGGCGCAACTCAACATTCTCCATATTGAGGATATCCTGCCCGGTTATGGACTGGGATTCAAAGGCGATCAAATCGCTCACCTGCACGCCTCGCCAGCGCCAGACGAAACCATGCCCCCCATGTACACTAGTAATCCCACTCCCAGCCAACTCGATCCAATGGGTGACGTGCAGACCTTTGGCAAGGGTAGTGAGGTTGACACAATTGCTGATATCCAGACTTTCACAGGTGAGATTTTCAGGTAAATTGTAAAGATCCGATGCACCACTTAAATCCAGATGACCCAAAACCCGCATACTATCCCAAGGGCGATGCTCAAGGATGAGTTTTCGAGCCAGTTCAGGCGATAAAGGCTCGTGGCTTTCCTTTGGACGCTGCTTAACTGGTTTATTAGGCACACGTCCATTCGACATTATTTTGAGCATTAGTCCATCACTTCCACGTAAGCATCAGGGCGATATTCACGTTGTTTCCAGACACTATAAAGCCCTTGAGGTAATTCAATCGCCCGATGTTCTTCATGTATTAAAGTGGCACTTGGTTCTTTAACCTCAAGAAAAAGGTCACTACCATGCACCCACAACTGAACAGTATTGGATTGTTGAATGCGATGGCTGTGTCCTGTGAGTTCACCATGAGCGAGAGTTGCACCTACACGCTTTTGAGCAGTGACAGGTAAGCCAGTAATACGTTTGATCAGAACGTCACCATGTCTGTAGAGAACACCAGCTTGATTAGCTTGAAAGTTGCTGTCGTTAAACATTTTTAGATTATAACAATATTGCAAAAATAAAGGTGGCTATAATGTTTACCGCAATTTTATCCCCTCAACACTTACTATTTTAGCTGTTTTCGAGAATGAAACAGCCCTACCCGATAAAGGGGAGACTATAGCACAATACAGTTCAGTTGAGACTTGATCTCCCCAACCCCCTTTAGGGGGCTAAAAACGGCTCTATTTCCCCCTCTTATGAAGGCTACCGTGTACACACAAATCTTTTAGAGTTACTGCATAACGTTGGGTAAGTTATTTTTTGCAGGTCGATGCAACTAAGATGCGAGTCGATGCAACTAAGATGCGAGTCGATGCAACTAAGATGCGAGTCGATGCAACTAAGATGCGAGTCGATGCAACTAAGATGCGAGTCGATGCAACTAAGATGC
>JBBSCL010000486.1:0-3524 GCA_038250345.1 Leptolyngbyales cyanobacterium | reverse complement strand
GCAGCAGATTGAGAGCCTGTGGATTTTGACTCAGCTTGCCCGTTGGGGAATTGCGCCTTTCCCTAAAAACTGGGTGGAAGTGCTGCAACGCACCCATCGTCTTGATGTCTATCGGGAGGCGGCTGAGGAACTTGACTTCCCTATCACTGAACCCGATCGCCTGCCCTTTGCGCTGTTTGATGAGGTAATCTTCAGCCCAGACGATCCGCTGGCTTATCTCAAGCAATTTGCGATCGCGCAGCCCATTCAGGTTAAAGAAATTAATTTGGATAGTATTGCAACGGTAGCTGCTTAGACAAAGCTTGAGCCAATAGAAGCAGTACAACTAAAACAGTCCGAAATTAGTTATGTGATTGCCTATCTTTGTTGCTTGCTCTTGCAATCAATCCAATACTCCCCACCACTGTAGAAAGCACTTATGCAAACCCTCACAACTCCACAATCAACCGATTTAATTCAGCCCACCTCCAGCTTTTTGGAAATTGACCAGGTTACCAAGGTGTATCCTTCTGCTCAAGGGGATAATACCGTTCTAGACGGGATAGATTTGACCGTGAGTGAAGGCGAATTTGTTTGCGTCATTGGGCATTCTGGCTGTGGCAAATCGACGTTGCTGAATATGGTGTCTGGGTTTGCCCAGCCGACCAGTGGCGAAGTGAGGCTTAAAGGAGAGCGGATTGTGCGACCTGGACCTGATCGTATGGTGGTCTTTCAAAACTATGCGCTGTTGCCCTGGAAAACTGCCTTTGAAAACGTTTACATCGCCGTAAATGCAGTCTTTACCGAAAAGTCGAAGTCAGAAAAGGTCGAGATTGTCCAAAAGCACCTAGCAATGGTGGGTCTGGAAGAAGCGGCTCAGAAAAAACCCGGTCAACTATCCGGCGGCATGAAACAGCGGGTTTCCATTGCTCGTGCCCTGTCAATTTGTCCAGAAGTATTAGTCTTAGACGAACCGTTTGGGGCACTAGATGCCATCACCCGTGAAGAGTTGCAAGAAGAGTTGCTCAAAATTTGGGCAGACCAACAGGTGACTGTAATGATGATCACCCACGACATTGATGAAGCCTTGTTTTTAGCCGATCGCATTGTGATGATGACGAATGGACCCGCCGCCAAGATTGGCGAAATTATGGAAGTCCATTTTCCGCACCCGCGCAACCGCACCCAAATGATGGAAGATCCGGCATACTACACCCTGCGGAATCGAGCCTTAGATTTCTTATTTGGACGCTTCGCCCTGCACACCGAAGAATAGACTTGGCAGCCAAAAAACTCAAACAGCCTGAGGAACTGCGATTCACACTTTCTAGGCTTTGATCGACTAACCGCGATCGCTGGCGCATATTTGAATCGCTCAAGCACCCATACAGGAGTGTTGTGATGACCTCGGCGTTTACCCCGTTTCCAACCCATTTGTCGAACCGAATTCTTTGTTATTACGTCAATACCACCACGCAAATTCAGCAGGCAAAGATTCTGACCATTCCTAATTGGTTGTTTGAGCGCGTGGTTTTTCCCCGTCAACGGCTCTTATTTGAAGCCATTCCTGACGCTTTACTCGAAATTCACTCCTGCGCTGCCGCTGGCGAAACCTTGCTCAATAAAATTCCCTGCCTTCACCTGCAAGTTTCTGAGCGATCGCGGGTTGCGGTAGGATCATCCTTGCTCAACGACGACCTTCAAACGGATTCTATGGAATGTTCGGTTAAGACCCTTTGTCCCTATTGCGGTGTCGGTTGTGGATTAGAAGTGTTACCTGCTCCTCAAGTAGAAAATGCTGTGAATGGACAAGGGCAAGCAGGAAATTCCTGGAAGGTGAGAGGCGATCGCGCTCATCCTTCTAGCCAGGGCATGGTTTGTGTGAAAGGTGCCACGGTTGCCGAAGCATTAAATAAAGACCGCCTGCTATATCCGATGATTCGCGAGTCTTTAGATCAAGAATTTCGGCGGGCTTCTTGGGATCAAGCCCTAGAGTTAATCACCTCACGCATCCAAACGGTTCGCTCCACTCAAGGAGCCGATGGGGTTTGTATGTATGGGTCTGGGCAACTACAAACGGAAGATTATTACGTTGCCCAAAAACTTTTGAAAGGCTGTTTAGGCACCAATAATTTTGATTCCAATTCGCGCCTGTGTATGTCCTCTGCTGTTGCTGGCTATGTGCAAAGCCTCGGCTCTGATGGACCGCCCTGCTGCTATGAAGACTTAGATTTAACCGATTGTGCCTTTCTAATTGGGGCAAACACCGCAGAATGTCACCCTATTATCCATAATCGCCTGCAAAAGCACCACAAGAAAAATCGCAGCGTCAAAATGGTGGCGGTTGATCCCCGGCGCACCAAAACCGCTGAGGATGCCGATTTGCACCTGGCGATTCAGCCCGGTACGGATATTGATTTACTCAATGGGATTGCCCATATGCTTCTACGCTGGAACTGTGTGGATACAGATTTTATTACAAATCACACCGTAGGGTTTTCAGATTTTGCAGCAGTCACTCAGCACTATTCTCCCGCTGTGGTGTCTGAGCGATGCGGCATCTCAATTAGCGACCTTGAAACTGCGGCTCGCTGGTGGGCTGAATCAAACCGAGTCCTCTCTCTCTGGTCGATGGGCGTGAACCAATCCAGTGAAGGAACTGCCAAGGTGCGCGCGATTATCAACCTACATTTGATCACCGGGCAAATTGGTAAACCCGGTGCCGGACCGTTTTCGCTCACAGGGCAACCCAACGCCATGGGCGGGCGGGAAACGGGCGGCTTATGCAATCTGCTGCCCGGTTATCGCCATGTCCAATTTCCCGACCATCGGGCAGAACTTGAGCAGTTTTGGGGACTGCCAGCCGGACGTATTTCTGCCGATTGGGGACGCACGGCGTGGGATATTATTACTGGTTTAGAAACCGATGATGTCGGCTTGCTGTGGATTGTGGCAACCAATCCGGCGGTCAGTCTACCCGATTTGGAACGGGTGAAAGTGGCGTTGAGGCGATCGCCCTTCACCATTCATCAAGATGCCTACTACCCAACCGAAACCGCCAAATTTGCTCACGTCTTATTGCCAGCCGCTCAATGGGGCGAAAAAACTGGAACCATGACCAACTCCGAGCGCGTGGTCACCCTGTGTCAGGCATTTTCTCCTCCACCCGGCGAAGCCCGCCCCGATTGGAAAATCATCGCTGAAGTGGGCTGTCGTTTGGGGTTTGCGGATCAGCTTTCGTTTGCCAACTCTGCCGATGTCTTTGCCGAATATGTGCAACTGACTCAAGGGCGTGTCTGTGATATGTCTGGGCTGAGCCACGATCGCCTGCGGCAGGGAGGTCCTCTGCAATGGCCTTGTCCGAAAGAGAGTGGAACCCAATTGACCCCGCAGATTCATATCTCTGATCAGCTTCTCCAAACGGCTGTCACTGCAAAACGACTGTATACCGATCATCAGTTTCCCACTGCCGATGGACGAGCGCACTTTTCAGCCTATCACTCACGCGGCTTGGCAGAACCGCCCGATGCGGCATATCCGTTTGT
>JBBSCL010000485.1:0-3529 GCA_038250345.1 Leptolyngbyales cyanobacterium | reverse complement strand
GATAGTTGCCCACCCGCAGAATTTGCTCAGTTTAAAGCTGCTCACCCCGGACATTTGGTAATTTCTTACATAAACTGTACGGCAGAGATTAAAGCGCTGAGTGACATCATCTGCACGAGTTCCAACGCCGTATCGATTGTTCGCCAACTGCCCAAAGACCAGCCGATTATCTTCGCGCCCGATCGCAACCTAGGTAAATATGTGATGGAGCAAACGGGACGGGAGATGGTGCTGTGGCAAGGAAGCTGCATGGTGCATGAAACCTTTTCGGAGAAAAAAATGGTGCAGTTAAAGGTGCAATATCCTACTGCTGAAGCGATCGCTCACCCCGAATGTGAACCCGCTGTCCTGCGTCATGCCAGCTACATTGGCTCCACGACTGCTTTGCTCAACTATGTGCAGCAAAGTTGCAGCACAGAATTCATTGTGGCAACGGAACCCGGCATTATTCACCAAATGCAAAAAGTGGAACCTGCCAAAAAATTTATTCCGGCACCGCCGATCAATAACTGCGCCTGCAACGAATGCCCCCACATGCGTCTAAATACCCTAGAAAAACTGTATCTGTGTATGAAGAACCGGACTCCAGAAATCACTCTCTCTCAGGAGATTCAAACGGCTGCACTGCAACCCATTCAACGAATGTTGGAGATGAGCCTTTAGGCTGATTAAATCGTCACTCAAAAGGCATACCATTCATTTGAATATGGATTGCTATGCATTTTTTCCCTTAAAAAGAGTAGGTTGAGCGGGGCTTGATCGGTCGTGTTTTCAAATTAATTTGGCTTGAGCTTGATCGCTTAATGTAATCTTTACTACTTTATGAAGAACTTGAAGCAACCTTTAGAAAGTTTTGTGTTCTAGTAGAAAACCAGGGAATACTGAAAGTAACGTTTTCTTAGAGGAGGTTGAGCTTGAGCCAGATTGGATTAGTTGCCATTGGACGCAATGAGGGCGATCGCCTGCGTCAGTGTTTACAGTCAGTCCTGGGCAGCATTGATCGGATGGTGTATGTCGATTCGGGTTCTACTGATGGCAGCGTTGAAATGGCGCGATCGCTCGGAGTCGAAGTCGTCGAACTGAATCTCTCGATTCCGTTTACCGCTGCTCGCGCCCGTAACGCTGGACTTGCACGACTGATAGAACTTGAACCTTATATTCAGTATGTTCAATTTGTGGATGGCGACTGTGAAATTGCTTCAACTTGGCTAAGTCACGCCCAACAAGTACTAGACGCTCATCCCGAAGTTGTTGTTGTCTGTGGACGGCGACGCGAACGGTTTCCCACTGCCTCTATTTATAACCGCCTTTGCGATATCGAATGGGATACGCCCATTGGAGACGCTAGAGCCTGCGGTGGAGACGCTTTGATGCGTGTTTCGGCGCTGCAAGCAGTGGGTGGATACAACCCTAACCTGATTGCTGGTGAAGAACCCGAAATGTGTGTTCGCCTGCGGCAGAACGGCGGCAGGGTCTTGCGGATCGACTGTGAAATGACGCTGCATGACGCTCAAATGACCCGTTTTGAGCAATGGTGGAAGCGTTCTGTGCGGGCAGGACATGCTTTTGCAGAAGGAGCATGGCTCCATGGCGCACCCCCCGAAAAACATTGGATCAAAGAAACTCGCAGCATTCAACTTTGGGGCATTGGAGTTCCCTTATTCATCCTCTCAACGGCATGGGTAACAAAAGGGCTGAGTTTACTGTTGTTAGCTGGCTACGGACTAATGGCTTATCGAGTTTATCAGTATGCTCGTCAGTCGAACTACTCTAAATCCGATGCTCGTTTATTTGCCTTGTCTTGCACCTTGGCAAAATTTCCACAGGCTCAAGGATTGCTCCGATTCTATTGGGGCAAGCTGTTCAAAAAGCCATCCCGGTTGATTGAATACAACGCAGCGGGTTCTGGCAATCTAGCTTGAGAATAAACTCTATGCGTTTTAGTCATGACTGCTACTTAGAACTCTAGTTGAACTGCGATCGCCACACAATCACACAAACTGCTATGTCTACTATTCAAAACGGTCAGGTTCACATTCTCAACGTCTCTTTTGACAATCTTTCCCTCAATGAGCTTTTAGAACAGCTAAAGCAAGGAGTTGTGTTTACGCCCAATGTTGATCACTTAATGAAGTTGCAGCACGACGAAGAATTCTTCAAAACCTATGTGGATGCAGACTACCGAGTGTGCGATAGCCAGGTTTTGATGTACTCGGCTTCACTATTAGGCACGCCCCTTAAAGAAAAAATTTCTGGCTCAGATTTGTTCCCAGCATTTTGTAAGTTTCATCAACACCATGATGCCGTCACTATCTTTTTATTAGGGGGCAAAACAGGAGTCGCCGATCGCGCACAAACCAAAATCAACCAGAAAATTGGTCGAGAAATTGTCATTGGTGCCCATTCTCCCTCCTTTGGTTTTGAAAAGAGTGAACAGGAATGTTTGGAACTGATTGAGATGGTGAATCGCTCGAAAGCAACTGTTCTAGCAGTTGGGGTTGGCGCACCCAAGCAAGAAAAATGGATTCACAAATATCGAGATAAATTTACCCATGTCAAAATCTTTTTGGCGATCGGGGCAACTATCGACTTTGAAGCAGGAACCATTAAGCGGGCACCCAAGTGGATGAGCCAACTTGGACTAGAATCCTTATTCCGCATTTACTCCGATCCCAAACGGCTATGGAAACGCTATCTGGTAGAAGATTTGCCTTTTTTCTGGTTGCTGATTCGACAAAAGCTTGGCACATACAGACCCCCTGCCTTTTCGCGCTATGGACTTTCCAACACTAGATAAGTGATTTTTCTGATTCGATCGCATTCATCTGGGTGAATTAGGAAACGATGTCAGCTTTTTTAAGCTCAACCGAATGTTTTGAAGGTGACTGTACCGTCTCAGCCAAACAAAATATCATCTTAGAGTGATATCAATAAGACTGCTATGAGTGCCCATGCTGCCCGTCGTTACGTTCTTCTGTCTATCGCCGCTGCAATTTTGACCATTGGGTTGAAAACGGGTGCTTATCTATTAACGGGTTCAGTCGGTTTGCTGTCGGATGCAATGGAGTCGGGCGTGAACTTAGTGGCGGCGATCGTGGCGTTTTGGGCGCTCTCCTATGCCGCGCAGCCTGCCGATGAAGAGCATCCATTTGGGCATACCAAAGCGGAGTATTTTTCCAGCGGCATTGAAAGCATTTTGATTGTGATTGCGGCAATTAGCATTGCGATCGCAGCCTGGGGGAGGCTATTCAGCCCACAACCGATTGAACAAATTGGGCTTGGGTTAGCGTTATCTTTTGTTGCCACCGCAGTCAACGGCGGCGTTGCCTGGATTTTGCTACGTGCCGGAAAACGGTTGCGATCCATAACTCTCCGTGCAGATGCCCACCATTTGCTCACCGATGTTTGGACATCTGCTGGAGTCGCGATCGCCATCTTGCTAGTCAAGCTCACAGGCTGGCTAATCCTCGATCCGATCATTGCTCTATTAGTCGCGGCAAACATTGTTTGGGCAGGGTTTCGGCTTTTG
>JBBSCL010000484.1:0-3533 GCA_038250345.1 Leptolyngbyales cyanobacterium | reverse complement strand
GGCAGCGATCGCCACATCGGTGCCCGTGCCAATGGCAATGCCCACATCGGCTTGGGCGAGGGCAGGCGCATCATTGATACCATCTCCCACCATTGCCACCACTTTGCCCTCTGCCTGAATGCGCTCCACGGTTGCCACTTTTTGATCGGGGCGCACCTCCGCGAACACGCGCTCAATCCCTACTTCCCGCGCAATCACTTCAGCCGTGCGGCGATTGTCTCCGGTCAGCATCACCACTTCCAAGCCCATCTTTTGCAAAGCGCGAATAGCATGGACAGAGGAAGGTTTGACTGCATCGGCAATCCCCAAGATTGCTTCAATTTGACCGTCGATCGCCAGCCCAACGACTGTTTTGCCTGAAGACTCCTGCTGCTGCCACCGCGATCGCACCGGACTCGTTTCAATGCCCAGTTCAGTCATCCAGCGGTGCGTACCAATCTGCACTAAACGCCTGTGTAAGTGATCAGTAACATATGCTTGTACACCGCTGCCCGCAATTGCCTTGAACTCTTGGACATCTGCCAGTTCTGCCCCCTGGGCTTGAGCATATTGCACCACCGCTTCCGCCAGGGGATGCTCTGAATTGCGTTCTACCGCAGCCGCTAGCTGCAAAAGGGTGAGTTCATTCTGGTTCGCCGTGCCTTTAATAGCGACAAAATCAGTTACGGTCGGTTTACCCTGCGTGATTGTGCCTGTTTTATCTAAAACGACTATTTGCAGTTTGTGCGCCTGTTCTAAACTGTCAGCGCTTTTAATCAAAATGCCATGCTCTGCTCCCTTTCCGGTGCCGACCATAATTGAAGTCGGTGTTGCCAAACCCAACGCACAGGGGCAGGCAATAATCAGCACGCCGACGGTGGTAATCAGCGCCATCGTCACGTTGCCCATGATGTTGAACCAGATGATGAAGGTGAGCAGGGCGATCGCAATCACAACAGGCACAAACCAGCCCGTCACCTGGTCTGCCAATCGCTGAATGGGCGCTTTCGAGCCTTGTGCTTGCTGCACCAGTTTCACAATTTGCGCCAGAAAGGTATCTTTGCCGATTTTGGTAGCGCGGAATTTGAAGCTGCCCGTTTTATTGAGCGTGGCTCCAATCACTTCATCGCCCACCTGCTTTTTGACTGGCACACTTTCACCCGTAACCATCGCTTCATCCAGCGTGGAAGATCCATCCGTGATTTCGCCATCTACAGGCACTTTTTCACCTGGACGAACCAGAATGATATCGCCTAGTACGACTTCCGCGATCGGAATATCAACATCGCGACCATTGCGGATTACCCGCGCTGTTTTTGCCTGCAACCCCATCAGTTTACGCATGGCTTCGGAGGTTTGACCCTTTGCCCGGTTCTCAAACAATTGCCCTAGCAAGATCAATGTAATGACGATCGCGGTCACTTCAAAGTACACATCCGGGTTGAGATTTTGGGCAATAAACCACTGAGGGAAAACCGTAGGAAACAGGGAGTAGAGATATGCCGTCCCCGTGCCGACCGCTACTAATGTATCCATCGTTGCTGTGCGTCGTTTCAATGCCTTCCAGGCGTTGATGAAAAACGAGCTGCCTGCCCAAAACATCACTGGAGTCGTCAGCCCAAGCTGAAGCCAGCTATTGTGTAGCCACATGGGAATGAAGGGAATCTGCAATCCAGTCATGGCAGGCAACGAGCCAATGACCAGCGTGGTGCTAATCATGCCACCAACCCACACCTTACGAGTCAGCTTGCGGTTTTCTGCTTGCCGTCCTTGGCGTTCGGCATCATCTTCAGGAGCCAATAGGTCATCTTGCATGGGATGAGCCGTGTATCCTGAGGCATCTACTGCGGCTTGAATGGCAGTCACATTCGTCTGCCTGGAGTCGTAGGTAACGGTTACTTGCTCGATCGCAAAGTTGACAGTGGCGATCGCCACTCCCGGTACAGCGCGAATGGCTGACTCAATGCTGGTGGCACAAGAGGCACAACTCATGCCTCGCAGTTTTAGAGTTGCAGTATCCATAGCGGTTTGTAGTGTCCATCGTGATAAAAACTAATTAAAGGTGTGTTCTGCGGGAGCGATCGCCGCCAAGAAAATTGAGAGAGAAGTTCACAAATTAGGACTGCAAACGTTACTTGAACTAAGTCATATCTGCTCTGAGCTTTTATATCTGACATTAGACAACTGACGTTTGACAAACCAAATCGTTAAGGGTGGCATCAGCAACCACATAGATAACGGTACTATTCCAGTGCCCAAGAAAGGGATGGTTGGCATGAACCCGGCATATGCCCATACACCGAGTGATCCAGTCGCTAAGGCTTCAAAAACAACTGTGATCACCACTCCCACAACTGTAAAAGTGGCTACTTGCTTACTGCTTGGTCGTTGCACCCATCGACGCGACTTTGATATAGCTGCAACCACCCAAAAAGAGGTCAGCGAAATCCCAACATCCCCGACTGTAGCGAGCGTACAGTTTCTAGTTCGATCGAAGCAAGAGAACTCATTTGAAACTCGATAAAACGGCATTTGCTGAACTTCCCAAAAGAAAGACAACAGAAATGAGAATATAGCCACATTCCATTCGGGTGAATTTAGCCATCGCCAAGAGCCAATGATGTTCTGATGATTTGACATAAGATGACTAGTCTACTATATAGCCTGCGGCAGCGATCGCTTGTTTAACCGTCGCTTCAGGCTGTTGAGTTTCGATTTTGACCTGCTTTGTTTTCGGATCTGCCTCAATGGTTGCAGTGGGGTCGATTGCCGTTACTGCATTCGTGATCGTAGTGACACAGGCAGAACATGCCATGTTAGAAACTTTGAATTCGAGAATCATCATGTCATCCAATTAACTACATCTAGTTTGCAGTCTCCAGTTAACTGGATGGTCAAGGAGACTATTGAAAGTGATCATCATACCTCTCAGTAAAGTCAAAAGATGAGTATATGTTGACTTCTATGCTTCACTCTAAGGGTTTATTGATGTGATTACGTCTATCTTCCGAGAGGAATAAATTTCATCCTTTAGAGCGATCGGCATTTCATCCTGATTTCATATCCGTGTGCAATGTTGGAAAGGCTCATCTTTTGATAGTGTTCTTAAAGTCTCCTGCAATCTAAGTCATCAATAGTTGACTCTCCAGTTGGCTGGAGTATGCAAAACAACAACATCACCTTTTCCATTTTTTATCTCACTTACACCAAAACCAAACGAACTCTATGTCACATAATTTCTTTGCAAAAATGGGGCTTCTGAGTTTAACGGTAGGAGCGATCGCCACCAGCACAATTCTCAACGCCTGCTCTTCAACATCGGCTCAAAACCAAACTCCGTCTCAGTCGTCTACAACCAACGCCGGATCAATGCAAGGCATGGATCACAGCAAGATGGGCGGCATGAATCACGAGATGGATCTTGGACCTGCTAATGCTGAGTTTGACTTGCGTTTTATTGATGGCATGACTCCGCATCATCAAGGCGCGATCGTCATGGCACAGGAAGCTTTACAAAAGTCTAAGCGTTCTGAAATTAAAAAATTAGCTCAAGC
>JBBSCL010000483.1:0-3547 GCA_038250345.1 Leptolyngbyales cyanobacterium | reverse complement strand
GAGAGACTCAGCAATCTCAGCAACAATAGTGCTTAAGTTTACCTGCGATCGCTGCATCTCAGTCCGGGTCACACGGGAGAGCATCAGCAGATCATCAATTAAGTCGCCCATGCGCTGAACTCCAGCCGCGATGCGATCGAGATAGTGTTTGCCTTTCTCATCCAGTTGGTCGCCATAGCGCTGCACCAGCACTTTGCTAAAGCCATCAATCCCGCGTAGAGGCGCGCGCAAATCGTGGGAAACCGAATAGGAGAATGCTTCTAATTCTTTATTCGCTGCCGTGAGTTCTGCGGTTCTCTGATTTATTCGCTGCTCTAAGGTGGCATTCAATTCGCGAATAGAAGCTTCGGCACGTTTTTGCTCGGTTACATCCACTCCAATGCCCCAAGTTGCCCAGCCAGGAATTGGAAAAGTGTCAGCAATATTAGACCAGGCGATCGTTCGAGTATTGCCATCCTTGCCAACCAAATCCCATTCCCAGTTGCGGTAGTTGTTTTTAGTGGTTGCCCATTGGGTCATCATTTGCTGGAGATAAGCGGGATCGGGATAGAGCAACTGTAGCGCGTTGGAACTATTAATCATTTCTTCAGTAGAGTAGCCTGTGACTCGCTCACATTCTTGGTTCCACACCAACATATTGCCCGATTCATCTAGGGCATCTAGCATCACGGGCATATTCTCTAAAATAGTTCGCAAGCGCTCTTCGCTCTGTTGCAGCCCAAGCTCGGCAAGTTTTCGGGCGGTAATATCGGTGTTGATGCCAACCCATTCTCGAATGCTGCCGTCTTCTGCCAGAATCGGAATCGCACGCGCCCAAAGGTAGCGATATTCGCCATTAGTGTTTTTGAAGCGCAGTTCAGCTTCATATAGGGTGCAGGTTTTTAAAGCGTGATTCCAAATTTGCATGATGCGATCAAAATCATCGGGATGCACGACTTCTGCCCATCCCCAGCCGCGATATTGCTCAAATGACTGACCCGTAAAGGCTGCCAAACTAGGCTGGTCTTCAATGATTTGCCCATCAGCAGCGGTTGTCCAGACAATTTGAGCCGTTGCCTCAATCAGCGATCGATAGCGTTCTTCGCTGCGTTGCAAGGCAATTTCAGTTTGCTTGCGATCGCTAATATCTTTGGTAAACCCAATCAAGCCGATGATGTTGCCATCCGCGTCTCGCCAAGGGCTTTTACTGGCAAGAAAGGTTTGGATAGAATCACCAACCGGAATTGACTCCTCAATCGTGATAGTTTTTCCCTGCTGCATTACCTGGAGATCGTTTTTCTGCAACTCCTGTGCTACGAATGCCGGAAAAATGGTGTTGTCATCATAGCCAATGAAGGCTGCGATCGATTTGCCTGCCTGGTTCGCGGTCGCTTGATTCACCAAAACATATTGCCCACTCTCCGCTTTAACAAAAATAGGATCGGGGATGCCATTAATCACTGAGTGAAGCAGGTTATAGCTAGTCCGCAAATCTTCCTCAATTTTTTTCTGTTCAGAAATGTCTCGCAGGGAGCCAATCAAACGCAGGGCTTGTCCATGCTCATTCCAATAGGCTTTGCCCCGCGAAACCACCCAGCGGTAGCCCGTTTGACACTGCAACCGATACTCTATTCGATAAGTAGGCACTTTTTGCGAAAGATAGGCGGCGTTGGTTGCCAGTACGCGATCAACATCCTCTGGATGAATCCGATCAACCCACTCGCTATTGCTATTGTGGATTTCGCCGGGTTGAACGCCAATCAAGTCATACCAAGACTCAGAGCGAAACACTTCATTGGTGATCGGGTTCAAATCCCAGACCACATCCTGACTAGCTGCCATCGCCAGTTTCCAGCGCTCTTCGCTGCGTTGCAGAGCATCAATTCGTCTAGCTACTTCTGATTCTAAATGTTCGTTGGCTTGACGCAGTTCCTCTATCAACTGCTGACGCTGTTGATCTACTTGGTTTAAGCGTTTGGCACTCCACCAAATAATGCTACCCATGACCAAAACGTTGAAAGTTGTTCTGAATAGGAAACCAGTTTCGGCAGATAGCGTATTTGACCGATAGGCGACTAAGAACAATCCCCCCGAAAAAACCGGAACAAACAGGGCAAAAGGTAATAAGCGACGGGCAACAACGCCCCCCGCATAGGAAGTTGTAATATCACTTATCCAGGATTGATTGGATTCAGCAAACAAAATACCTAGGGAAAGAATCATCAGCGAAGTGCTGGTATGGACTGCCATGCCGGTAATGGAACCCGCTCGGTAAAAATCGTTGACTCCAAACACGTAGCCTATTAAAGATAGAGCCGCAATCAAAAAACTGCTGTAGGCGAACCCTTGAGTGATGCCATAAAGACGCTGATTTAAGGTGATTATTGCGGAGCCAAGCAGCAAAAAACAGAGGGCAGTGTTGGGTGCCATCGGTGCTAAAAAGGTAAGCTCCAGGGGCATGGGCTGGCTGTTCCAAAGGCTGGAGTTGACGCTGTAATTCGCTAAGGTGAACAGGCTAATCAAAACGATGATCAGCGCTATCAGCAGTGATCCGCGATCGCGCTGGCTGGTCAGTTTGCCCCTCGCAGTTCGTTCTCTGCGCTGATGCCATCTCCACAGCAAGCTACCGCCCAGGATTAAACAGACGGCGGTGCTGACTTTCATTGAAGGCAGATTTGGCAAAATGCTTTTGAGGATTTGCAAATCGAAAAACCACCCCAGCAGGACAACAACGCCAATAATAGTCGCGATCGCCCCTGACCATTTTGACCCTCGTTGTATCCAAGCCAATCGGTTTGTAGACATTGGAATTTCACTTAATAGCTTGGATGAAGTCGAGCAGTTGATGTGCCACCAGTAGCTTACTGCATGGCTGATTGATGTGGTGCTGCCGTCCATTGCGATCGAGGAATATTGCCTGGTTGGTGTCGCTGCCAAAGCCGCTGTTGGGCTGGTCGATCGGGTTGGCGGCGATCGCGTCTAGCTGTTTTCTCACCAGTTTTTCTTGGGCTGGCGTAACAATGTCTCCAGTTTGCGCCGCAAAGCCAACGAGTCGCTGGTGAGGCTGCTTCAAAGATGCCAATTCTGCCACAATGTCGGGCACGGTTGCTAAAGGCAGATTTGCTGGCAATGCAGACTTGGGCAATTTTTCAGGACTGTAATGGGCGGGTGTCACATCTGCCACTGCCGCCGCCATGATTGTCCAGTCTGCTTTGGGAAAGTGATCTAACATTGCCTGCCGCATTTCTGCTGCCGTTTCCACTGCAATGCACCGCACACCCGGTAACGCTCGAACCGCTTCGATCGCAGTTGATGGAGCATATACAAGGGTTACTTCAGCCCCGCGATGCAGGGACGCTTGGGCTAGGGCAATTCCCATTTTTCCGGTCGAGGGATTGCCGATGAATCGCACGGGGTCGAGAAATTCGCGAGTGCCGCCAGCGCTAATCAAAATATGTTTGCCTGCCAGATCGCGATCGCCCTGGGTGTGCAGCAGCGATCGCACATAGGGCAAAATTTCGCTGGGTTCTGCCATCCGTCCAGCCCCGACGCGATCGCACGCCAGTAG
>JBBSCL010000482.1:0-3570 GCA_038250345.1 Leptolyngbyales cyanobacterium | reverse complement strand
GAATGACGAATGAATGGCGTAAGTCCTTTGGACTGGCTTTACCAATGCGTAGCGTCTCCGTAGGAAATATGGGGAATGGCGAATGGGGAATGACGTTGCTGATTAAACCGTTTTAGGTTTAGAACTTACTGCATCTTGATCATCATTTTCATTAAGCTGCATTACGACAATTGTTAAACTCTATTTCAAATTGGTCAGATCTAGCCCTGACAGTGACCTTTGGATGAAAAGTCCGTGATAGTATGCTTTGTAGCTTTTACAACGATTTAGGAGAAAAGCTTTGGCACTACGCGTTGCAGTTGTTGGTGGTGGACCTGCGGGTTCCTCCGCTGCGGAAGTTTTAACGAAAGCTGGGATTGAAACCTATTTAATTGAACGCAAGTTGAACAATGTTAAGCCCTGCGGTGGTGCCATTCCGCTGTGCATGGTCAGCGAGTTTGATTTGCCTCCAGAGATTATCGATCGCCGTGTGCGAAAGATGAAGATGATCTCTCCCTCCAATGTTGAAGTGAACATTGGCAGCACGTTGAAGGATGACGAATACATTGGCATGTGCCGCCGAGAAGTGCTGGATGGCTTTTTGCGCGATCGCGCTGAAAAGCTGGGTGCAAAGGTGATTAATGGCACTTTACACAAGCTAGAAATTCCTAGCAACGATAAAGACTCCTATGTGTTGCACTATGCTGACCACTCCAACGGCACTTTGGAAGGGGAACACAAAAAACTGAAAGTAGACTTGGTAATCGGGGCAGATGGGGCAAACTCGCGGGTTGCCAAAGCGATTGATGCGGGAGATTACAACTACGCGATCGCCTTTCAAGAGCGCATTCGCATCCCCGATGACAAAATGGCGTATTACGAAGACCTGGCAGAAATGTACGTGGGTGATGATGTCTCCCCCGACTTCTACGCCTGGGTCTTCCCTAAGTACGACCATGTTGCCGTGGGAACTGGCACCATGAAGCCCAATCAATCTCGGATTAAAGAACTGCAAAAGGGCATTCGTAACCGAGCCGCCGAGAAGTTGCGCGGTGGCAAAATCATCCGGGTGGAGGCACACCCCATTCCTGAACATCCCAGACCTCGCCGGGTGGTCGGTCGAGTGGCACTGGTGGGCGATGCGGCTGGCACCGTCACCAAATCTTCGGGTGAAGGCATTTATTTTGCGGCAAAATCGGGGCGGATGTGTGCTGAGGCGATCGTTGAGTTTTCGGAACAGGGCACTCGCACCCCTACCGAGAAAGACCTCAAAGTTTACATTCAGCGGTGGGATAAGCAATATGGTATTACCTACTTGGTGCTAGATCTGCTCCAGCGCGTTTTCTATCGCACCGATGCGACCCGCGAGGCGTTTGTCGAAATGTGCGCGGATATGGATGTACAGAAGCTCACTTTTGATAGCTACCTTTACAAAACTGTCGTTCCAGCGAATCCTTTGGTGCAGTTGAAAATTACGGCAAAAACAATCGGTAGCCTAATTCGGGGTAACGCACTCGCGCCTTAAGCTGGGAGTTGGTTAGTTATATGCGATCGCAAGGGCGTATTTCATGCGTCCTTGCTGTTTTTTAAAGGTTAATTGAATCATCACAATGACCACTTCTCAAACCGATGTCCTGCCCCTAAGTACTTTAGAACTCGTCAGCTACTTAGGCGATAGTGGCTTAGTGCCCGACCAATTTCAGGGCAAAGTGGGGGTTTATGCCATTTTTAACGCCGATCAAATTCTGCAATATATTGGCTATTCGCGAGATATTTACTTGAGCCTGAAGCAGCATCTTGTGCGGCAACCGCAGTCTTGCTATTGGCTGAAAGTGCAGACCATCGATCGCCCCAGTCGCACTGTGTTAGAAGGCATTCGAGATGCGTGGATTAGCGAAAATAATTCTCTGCCTGTGGGCAATAGGGCTGATGCAGATGCGTGGAATCAGCCGATTGATGTGAAGCAAACCATGACGGCTGAAGAGCAGGCAAATTTTGCGACTGCCATCAATGAAGCCGCCCAAGTTAAAGTTTTGAAGCAGGTAGCGCGACGAGTCGAATCAAGCGTACTTGAGCTTTTGAAAACTCGCGGAGTGCAAGAGGAAATTCGATTCAACCCCAAGCTGAAGGAATCAGGGCTATTGGATCTTAAGTAACATCAATGCCCATGTCACGCTCAGACCAAGACTCCCCCTGGAAGGATATTTTGCGCCAATATTTTCAGGACGCAATCACCTTCTTCTTTCCACTCACAGCCGCACAGATCGATTGGAACCGTCCCCATGAATTTCTGGATAAGGAATTCCAGCAAATTGCCCCGGAAGCAGAAATTGGCAAACGATATGCGGATCAACTGGTCAAAGTGTGGCTTAAGCAAGGGCAGGCATTGTGGCTATTAATCCACATTGAGGTACAGGCTAAACCAGAAGCAAACTTTGCTGAGCGGATGCTGGTGTACCACCTGCGGATTTTTGATCGCTTTCATAGCCACGCGACCAGTTTGGCAATTCTTTGTGATGGTAATGCCAAGTGGCGACCCACTCATTATCACTTTGGCAATCCCGACACAGAACTGACGTTTCGATTTGGGATGGTGAAGTTGCTAGATTACCGCGATCGGTGGGAGGTATTGGAGCAAAACCAAAATCCATTTACAGTGGTCGTCATGGCGCACTTGAAGGCTCAGGAAACGCAACGAGATTCAAAGCGCCGGAAAGAATCAAAGCTAGGCTTGATCCGACGGCTGTATGAACAGGGCTATGAAAAACGAGAGATTGTCAACCTATTTCGGTTTATAGATTGGGTTATGATCCTACCAAAAGGATTAGAACGCGAGTTTTGGCAAGAGTTGAAGGTTTACGAGGAGGAACGCCGGATGCCTTACATCACGAGTGTTGAGCAAATAGGGTTTGAGCGGGGAATTGAACAGGGGATTGAACAGGGGATTGAACAGGGTGCTCAGAGAGAAGCGCGATCGCTTATCCTTCGACTCCTAAACCGACGACTGAAAGCACTGCCGGATCGCCTTCAGGCGCAAATCGATCTACTATCCATTACCCAACTAGAATCATTGGGAGAGGCATTACTAGATTTTAGAGAAACCACTGATTTAGATACCTGGTTACAAGATAATTTATAGATGCGATCGCCCTAACCATCTGCTCAAAGCCGAGCAAGAATACTATTTGGTTACGCTACAAAATCGCTGTATTTTCCTCCGTATCCGAAGCTAGACGATGCTCAAGTGTGGGTACTGGAGACTCTTCAACCGGGCTGTCATCGTGAGCAGGGTGGAAGTAAGTGTAAATTTGCTGGGCTAAGCGGGGACCAATCCCAGGAACCGTGGCAATTTTTTCCGCACTGGCTTCACGCAGGTAGTCGATTGAGCGAAAGGTGGAGAGCAGCAGCTTTTGGCGATGGAAACCCAAGCCCGGAATTTCATCTAGGCGAGATCGCCGCATTCGTTCTGTGCGTTTTTGCCGATGGAAGCTGACCGCAAATCGATGTGCCTCATCTCGCAAACGCCGCAAAAGCTGAACTCCCGGCTGCTCTGCTTCCGTTTGCAGCGGCAGGGATTCACCCGGCAAAAAG
>JBBSCL010000481.1:0-3601 GCA_038250345.1 Leptolyngbyales cyanobacterium | reverse complement strand
TTGCCCCGTTATTGATCGTTTCTACGGATGGTGAATATAAGTACCTGGGCAATTTGCAGTTAGATTTTGCAAACGGCAAAGTTTCCAGCATTTTGGAACCGGCTAGTGGTCCAAAACGCAATGCCACTCTAGATGGGTTGACTGGTCGTCCAGATTTAGTTAGTCAAGTGCAAAACCCAGTCAGTGCCTTTGTTGCTAACCTGAGGCAAACTCCTGTTGGGGTGACCAATGTACCCTTGAATAGCGTCCGAACGGAGGTTCGGGCGAAAAGTACGCTGTTTGGCAGCTTAATTGCTGATGCGATTCGAGATGCGGCTCAAGATGGCGCACCTGCGATCGGTCTAGATCCTGCCAAGATTTTGGTGGGCATCCAGAACGGTGGTGGGATTCGCAACGATCGCCGCTTTGCTCCGGGCAACACCATTTCCGAGTTTGACACCTTCGATGTGCTGCCGTTCTCCAACTTTGTTTCTGTCGTCACAGACCTTACAGGCGGCGAACTGTTGCCCATCCTAGAGCGGGCGGTCTCCGGTCAAACGGCTCCCGGTGTGGGCGGTGGCGGTCAGTTCCTCCAACTCTCTGGCTTAGAAGTGGTCTATGACGTGACCAAAGCGGCTCAAGTCGTCACCGCCGCAGGCGCAATCACTCAACAAGGCGCTCGGATCATCAGCATCTTGCTCGATCCCAACAACGATCGCACCGGGCAATTCCTGTTTGATGTGGCGCAGGGTGGTTTCCTAGTTGATCCAAATCAGGCATTATTTGACCTGGCAACGATTAACTTCACTGCCAACGGCGGCGATAACTTTGCCACTCTGGCAGGCATCTCTGACAGCCGGAAGTTCACTCTCGGCGGTGTCACCTACCAGTCTGCCTTGGAGCAATACATCCGTAGAGACTTGCATGGCACGGTTGATGCCACTGATATTGCTAGCGGTGCAGATATTCGCGTGCGCGATATTTCGGCGCTAATCTCTGATGCCACCGGTGGAGAAATGATTGTGAGCGGTGACAGTGCGGCGGTGCCAGAACCGACCACAATGCTAGGAATGCTGGGCGCTAGTTTGGGGATGGGCTATTTGAAACGTCGTCAGGCTAAGAGCAAGCAGAAGTAGTTAATCTGCAAATTAAAACTTTAATAGAGGCGATCGCTGTTTTGATAAAGCGATCGCCTCTATTAAAAGTTCTCAAAGAACTATTGGGTGAAACTGGCGATCGCAGAGACGAGCGGCTGAGTCATCCAATTTAGCCCAACCCGAAGTTGATGATCTAAAGTAGGCATCCGGTAGAGATATGCCAACCGTCGAGCAACTACGGCTAACGATCCATCAAGCTTAATGCCCATGCCGGTTAGCGTGGCATTGTCGGTTCCTAATGTCATCATTTCGCCTAAGTATTGATAGCGGAAGGGCAACAGTGGTCGCCCGGTCAGCGATGCCCAGAGATTCCAGCCTAAGTAATCGGCTTGTTGAAAAGCAGCTTGTGCGGTTGGCGGCACCTGTTGTCCCTCGACATCTTTGCAGTCTGCCAAATCGCCCAAGGCAAATACATTAGGCTGATCAACTACTTGCAGCGTCGATGTCAAAACTAATTTGCCGCGATCGCTTTTCTTCAGTGGTAACGCGCTAATCACTTCTGCCACGCGAGTGCCCACCGTCCACATCACAACGTCTACGGGTATGGTATCCACAACGTTTTTGTAGTTAAGGGAAATTGTATCGCTGGTAATTTCCTCGATCGCAGTTTCCAAGTCAAGCCAAACAGAGCGGTCTTGCAATGCTTTAGAAGCACTCGTGCGATTAAATTCAGGCGAGGTTCGCAGCAGTTGATCCGATAGTTCCACCAGTCTCAGCCGACCGCGATCGCCCAGCCGATCCGCTAACTTACACGCCAATTCCACGCCAGAGTAGCCGCCCCCAACGATCGCCACCCGAATCTTTTCTGCATCTGATTCTTCCAACACCCGCAGCCGTTCTTCTAGGCGATGGGCATCTGCCACCGTGCGGAAGGGAAAGGCATACTCGGCTGCACCAGATACTTGATTTAACGGTGTTTCTCCACCCAACGCCAACACGAGGCGATCGTAGGTTAAATCTACGCCATCTTGAAGCTGAACTCGCTGGTTTTGCAGATCAATATTGGCAACCGTTGCCTGATGAAACCGCACTCCTGTACCCGCCAGCAACTCTGCAAACGGGGGCGCGATTTCCCAGGTTTGCAGTTCTCCAGTCATCAGTTCATACAGCAGCGGCGAAAATAAAAAGCGATCGCTGCGATCGACCAGCACGATTTCCGGCTTTTCTTGCTTCGTCCAAGGCAACTGACTTAAGCGCAAAGCCGTGTAGAGACCTCCAAAGCCTCCACCCAGAATGCAGATACGGGCACGTTGATCAGTCATAACGAGGACTCTTACTCTTGGCGGGCGACCCCTCTAGGATAACGAAATTAGCACGAATGACGAATGGCGAATGGCAGGTATTTGAATACCCAAACTCACAACTTTTCTTTACCTGCCTAAATCCAACATTTTGTTAATCGTCTCGGCACATTGCTGTGTTACAGTTTCTAATTCCGCGCGATCGCTGGAGGTGGGTGACGGGATAAGTTCACCGATGCGGATCGTGATCGGAACGGAGCGGGGAATGGCAGACCCTTTTGAGGCGATCGCGTAAGTGCCCCACAGGCTAACGGGCAGAAGGGGCGCTTGAGCTTTAGCGGCAATCAGGGCGGCTCCTAGTTTGGGATCGGTGACGCGCCCATCCGGTGTGCGGGTGCCAGTGATGAAAACTCCGGCTGCCCAGCCTTGGTCTAACGACGCGATCGCGGCTCGAATGGCGCTGCGATCGGCAGAACCCCGTTTGACGGGATAGGCACCATAGAGCGCGATCGCTTGCTTCAAAACTGGAATCTGAAATAGCTCTTCTTTCGCCATATAAGCAACCGGTCGCTGCACAGCGCTCGATAAAAACATGGGGTCGAGGTCGCTGGCATGGTTGCTTACCACAATCAACTTACCCGTCTGAGGCACATTTTCCGCCCCATAAATTCGCCCTCGAAAATAAGTATGGAGAGTCGGGCTGACGATCGCCCACTTAAACAGACGATAAAGCGCCAGACTGATCAAGGGTTCACGATCGTTGCCCATAGGAAACTAGTAAATAAACAGTAGAAGTGAGGCGATCGCTAGCGGTTCATTGCCAACCATTTTCCCCTGTTCACTATGCTTCATTCAGACTTCACTGTCTACTGTTGCAGGTCTTCTACTGAAGGAATCTCAGCAAGATTGCTCACGTTTTTCAAGACCAAATCGGGACAGGTGCGTTTAATCAAGCCAGTCAATACTTTGCCCGATCCAATCTCCACCACGGTTGCAATCCCTAATTTAGGTAGCTGGAGGGAAATTTCTCGCCAGCGAACCGAGCCAGTCATTTGTTGAATCAATCGTTGTTTTAATGAAGCGGCATCCGTAGCAGGAGTCGGATCAACATTCGACAAAATCGGCACTTTCGCGTCGTTGAAGCTGACTTGCTCCAGCACCGTTTGAAAGTCAGTTGCTGCCGCTGCCATTAGCGGTGAATGAAAGGCACCGCTGACGTTGAGC
>JBBSCL010000480.1:0-3620 GCA_038250345.1 Leptolyngbyales cyanobacterium | reverse complement strand
TACAGCGCTCAAACAGCTTTAAGGGATGGCAAATGGGATCAGGTTTTAAGCCAAGTCGAACACTATCCCAATATTCGATTTTGGAAAGAGAAGCTGGCAGGGTTAGTCAAACAGGCGATCGCCCAACAAGAATCATCCCAAAGCAAAAAGGAGGCAGTTACGCCTCCTTCTCAAAATCCTTAATTAGCTTGGACGATTAAACCAGCTTCAGAGATGGATATTCAACCAGTAAATCATCACGGGTTAAAACATCTCCTTCTGCTTGAGGAGTCCAAAGAACTTCCAAAGCTAGCAGGCGATCGCTGGCAACTCCGCCCAAAATGGTCAAAGCCTGACGCAAATCTTCGGGATTGTTGACAGCCGGCAATTTCAGGCTACCCTGAGCGCCGACCACCAATGTCACCACGATAAATTCGCCAGGATCTTTCAACTCTTGAGTTGCCAAAGATCCAGCATCACTACCAGCCAATAGTGCGTCAAGCGGCGCTTGTTGAAGCTGGTTGTTGACGTTTGAAAGAGTCTCACGGCTAAACTTGCTGCGTTCGCTTAAGGCAAGCCGATTAAACTCCGCTTCTGCGCTTGCCAGACGCGACTGCTGCACCGTGGAATTGGCGTGAGTCCAGTATTCTGGATGGCGAAGCAACGCTAAGGTAGTCTCTTGCAGAACCTGAGCAAGCCCTTCGGTTGACCCTGTGCTAGCACTAGCTGCTAATTTGTCTAGATCAGCCTGAAGTTCACGAGCGTTTGCCAACAAGCCAACTTGGAGCCGAGCCACGCTGACCGTTGGGTTTGAAACAGCGTCGTAATCAGAACCCTCTCCTTGACTGCGGCGAAATGTTTGAACGAGGAAACTGGCGATCGCAAAGAAAACCAGAATCGTTACCAGGCTACCACCGCCACCAATAAAGAAGGTGGGCGCAATAAAAGGAAATCCGAAACCACCGCCCGGATAGTAGCCACCGCCGCCTATCGGAGGCGCGTAGCTTCGAGGAGAACTGTATCCCCGGCTAGGCATTGGCGCACGCGAACGGAACGATCCGCCACCAATTCGTCCGCCGCCCCGTGAAGCTGCAAAAGCATCATTTGCCTGCCCTAGCGATAAACCCAGCACCAAGACCAAGAGAAGAAGTGGCTTCAACAACGGTTTGAGATATGAAATGAGCTTCTTGTACATAACTGACATCTACTAAACTTTATTCAACGTGAAATGATGTTAGAGAAGATTAGGAACTATTTATCTCAGCGTCTCTGTAATATCCACCATACAAACATTCTAGGCAACCTCTATAGATTGGCTAAGCTGACGCGCTAGGTTAAAAGTTCATTTGTCCTTTGTTAAGAGTTATAAACTTCTCATCTACTAATCTACAGCCTTTCTGATTGGCTTTGGAGGGGAGAACGGTATCAAAAGAGGGGTGATTGCCGTAGCTTAACAAAAGGTTTTTCCTAAAATACCTGGTGTCTACTCAATAAGATATGAAACGATTACCTAATTTCCATCGATCAGCTTTTGCTGTAGCAACTTTAATCTAAAAACCTGTGCTCTCTCACTTATATTTTCAAAAGAAAGGAATAAAAACGTCTAGCAAAAGACAGATCTAATCTTATGCGTAGCCTTGACGACATCTGTTTTCTTCTTACAATAGTTTTGCAATAAAGAAATGTAACGACGCGATTCTGTTCTTTTTTGCACTTTTCTATTTCACGGTTTTTTCCAATTAATAACAAGGTTCACTGATATGACGCGACAACCCTCGATAACGCCTAAAGCTGGCGAACCTAAGTTTGGTTTTAATGAGTATGCTGAACGCCTAAATGGTCGTGCTGCCATGATTGGTTTTGCTCTAATGCTGGCGATCGAGTATGCCAGTGGTCAAGGTTTACTAGCATGGCTGGGTTTAGACTAGGTTGACTAGCACCTGACACTTAGCACCTTTAATTAGGATCTTCCGTAATCAAGCGATCGCGATAAAGCTGTGGTTGTGGTTGATCAAGTTCACTAAGTTGATTAGACGAATCGGCATAGCCCAAAACCTGAAAAACCTCAACTAGGCTTTGCCTGCCGCGCAGTTGAAGATGTCCCCACGGTTCCACATAAAACTGCTCTTGCAGATGGTCAAGTGTTTCACGAGCAATTAAAATTCGACACTGATTAGTTTGCTTATCTTTTTGCCAAGCTTCTAGACGAGCAGCAATGTTGACACTATCCCCAATCACCGCATATTCCAAGCGATTTTTTCCGCCCAAGCTGCCTGCCATCACATCTCCGGTAAAGATTCCAGCCCGCATTTCCACGACAGGTAATCCTCTTTGCTGCCAATCCTGATTCAGCGTTTGTAGGCGATCGCCCATTTCAACCGCACAAGCAACTGTTTGCCGCGCATCTTCGGCAATTTCAGCGATCGTTAAACGCGGCACTGGCACACCGAATACCGCCATTAGTCCATCACCCATAAATTTGTTGATAATGCCGTGATGTTGATGAACGGCTTGAGTCATGCTACACATATATTCATTTAGCCAGCCCATCATTACTTCGGGTGGATGTTGTTCGGAAATGCCGCTGAAGTTGCGAATGTCGATAAACAAAATGGTGACCGTTAGAGTTTGCCCCGCTAACCTGCCTGACTGGAGTAGGCGATCGCGAGAATTCCATAAAGCCGAAGCAATTTCAGGTGAAGTCTGCTGTCCCAATAGCTTCATCACAATTTGCTGCTGCTGACGGGCGTATTGTATTTGGCAAGTAATGGTAAAGCTGCCGACCGCGATCGCGGCGATTGCCGGAGCCGCAATGGGAACCCATGCTTGATGCAAAAATAGGCTATAGCCTGCACCCATCAATAGCAACAGCAGCCCGGTTCCTGCCAATGCCAGCACAAATGGACGCTGCGACCATCTGGCAAGCAATCCCCCGGCGATCGCCCAGCTTACAATCCACAGCACTTCCATTGGCTCAGACCAAAACCAAAACAGCGATCGCCCTTCTAGTGCAGCCGTTAGCGTTTGGCTGACCATTTGAGCATGAATCACCACTCCCGGCATTTTAGGATTTGCCGTTTCGGCAGGACTAAAAGGAGTGAAAAACAAATCTTTGGCGCTAGGAGCCGTAGTTCCAATCAAGACAACGCGATCTTTAATCAGAGCAGGATTGACCTGGTTTTGCAAAACCTGACTCAAAGTGACGACTTCCGAAGGATATCGAGCCGATCGATAGTCCAGTAAAATTTGTTCTCCTGCTGCATCAATCCGTTGATAGCCACCCGAATTAGACCTTAATAGCGAAAAAACAGCCTTCCCCAATACAAAGTCTCCATTGGGCAAGCGATCGCCGGAATGATTCAAGTATTGCATTGCTAACCGAGTGGAAAAGGATGCGTACTCTCCTGCGTCATCCGATACAAACATCAGATTTCGCCTGATAACGCCATCGGTGTCAGTAATCAGATCGCTGAACCCAACCCGGTCAGAGGGTAGTTTGAGCGGGGCAGGAATCGCTTCTTCTGGGGTGTTTCCTAAAGATTGAATGGCAATCACATTAGAACGCCGCAGTTCCTTCATTAGGGCATCATGTCCTGGCTCAGCGGGAATATCGCGTAAAATATCCAACCCAATTACTCGTG
>JBBSCL010000479.1:0-3620 GCA_038250345.1 Leptolyngbyales cyanobacterium | reverse complement strand
TTCCTGCATCCCAATGATGATCTTCATCTGTCTCCAATGCCCCAAGCATTTACTACCACTCTGAAATCCCTCATGCTAGATGAATAGCTGCCTCTAGACCTCGGTTTCCTAGACCTCCGAGGTTTCTAAAACCTCGGAGGTCTGTCTCACGTCTCCAGCCGCTTCTCCAAGGTCGTCTTCGCCTTTGCCGCCCACTCATGCCCAGGAAACAGGCATAGAAAATCTTCCAGATCGCGAACGGCTGTCTGAATGCTGGACAGAGGCGCACCTCGATTAAGGGCATCGCGGTAAAAACGCCAAGATTGTTGATTGGTGCCTGCCGCAAGATGGTAAAGGGCAAGGTTGAAGCTGTTGCGATGATCCTCAGGATTTTCGTCGTATTCTTGTTGAGCAAGCTGAATGGCATGGTCTAAGTCAGCTTTGGCGCGATCGGGTTGGTTAAGAGCTTGGTAGGCTAAAGCGCGATCGTAGTACCCCCAATCTTTGTTTGAGTCTAATTCAATTGCCTGATCAAAGTCTGCCAGTGCCCCTTGATCGCGTTTCATCAAGCCATAGGTTATCCCACGACGGGCGATCGCCCAAGCGTCTTTCGGGTCAAGTTCAATCTCCCGGTCAAAATCTTGCAGTGCCGCTTCATAGCGTTTCATCAAGCGATAGGTTTGCCCACGCCAACTGAGAGCGATGGGTTGCCATTGAATGGTGATGGAGGAGTCATTCAGCAGTGCAGTGAATAGTTCAACTGTTGTTTCATAGCACTTGTCGTCGTAAGCGGTTAACCCTTCAACTAATTGCTCTCCCCAGCGCAGCACCTCAGCGCAGTCTGTATTTTTCCCTGCATCAAGTATGTTTTCTGCCCACCGTTGAGCAAATTTGCGTGTTTCTTTGAGAGCCGCTAGAAATTCGTTCAGGGCAAGGGGCAACTGGCGTTGGGGAGCTTGGCAGAGGCGATGGTAAAGGATATGCAGAGAATAGGTTTGCCAGGTGTCATCCTTCCACTGGTGTTTTTCATCCAGTCTCAAGCTGGTTCGTAGGTTGTCGTAGTAGTCTGCCAGTTTGCCATGCAGGTCTGCCCAACTTTGGGGCGAGGTGCGGCGCTTGTGGCGCAGCATTTGGCTGCGGGCAATGTCATGGTATGCCCAGCCGTCCGATCGCTCTTCCACAAAGGGCATGGTTCGCAGCCATGCAAATAGCTCGTCGGCAGTGTCTTCACCCTGCAATACGGCGATCACGTCGCGGTTGAGGGTGCGGGGCAGGGCAGCATCTAGCGCCAACTGACGACGTTTGGGATCATCAACCCATTTCAAAAAGCGCTCGACTGCGGTGCCGCTGGGATCGCCGATTTGGGCGGGGTCGTTGGGGCTTTCCGCTGCCAAGGTTGCCACCAGCAAGGGCAGACATCCCGATAGGCGAAGGATTACGTTGATCACTTGAGGATTCGTGATGCCTTTGCGGGTGAGAAATTGAGTGGCTTCCTCTTCTGTAAACGGGTTCAGCGGCAGACGGGCGATCGCGCCTTCCCAATCTGCCCAGCGGTTTTTATCCAGTTCGTCTCGTCCTGCGATCGCCAGCATCAGGTTGGCAGGCAAATCGCCAGGTAGCCCCTCCAGCAATTCGCCAAACCAGCCATCCAAAAAAGGACTGGTACGCTCATAGACATCAAAAATCAGCAGCAAATTTTTCTGCTCTGCCAGCTTACACAAGTCCTGCAAAAACAGCGGAGTCAGCGTCTCGATCGGCTCTTGCACTAGGCGCACTTCATCTTTGTTGCCGATTCTCTTTGCCACATAGCTTGCCCATTCTCCCGCTTGGCTGGAAATTGCGTCCTCATCCAGAAAGGGCGTGACAGCTCCGCTGCCAGGAATTTGCTTGGCGGCTCCCAAGCTGGCTTTGGCGATCGCCTTTCTCATAAACGCCGAAAATCCCTGGGGTGCATCCGGGTCAGATTCAAGCTCCTGCTTTTTCTGGCGATAGACTTTGTAGCGTTCACTAAACTGGTTAAGCTTATGTCCCTGCTGGTCTAGCTGATCCGCCAGTCGCCCCAATGCCTCCGGTACGCTGGTTTCCACGTCGCTGGTCAGCGCAGTCGCAAACTGTGCGTCCTCTGCCAATTTGCGAAACTGCCGCAGCAAAGTGCTTTTGCCTACACCGCCCTGTCCCCAAACGTTGAAGATGAAGTAGTCGCGCAATTCCGGCGATCGCGCCATGTTTTGCCGAAATAGGGCAATCTGTTCCTCCCGTCCCACAAAGGTAGATTGCGATCGCTGCTTTAGAATATCTTGCAGGCTCTTAGATTTTTTGGGTGGAGTCATCGGGACATAGCAGCGCAGAGGAAAATACTTTCGTCTAATTTAGCCTTTTCCTTTTAGACCTCGGAGGTTTTCAAAACTCCGAGGTCTGGGAGTTCTTGCTACACTCAAATTCAGCCGACAAACATTCGCCCTCATCCGCCCTTCCCTATGACCCGACGCATTGCCGACCTCCTCCGCCACGGACAGCCCACCGAAACCGTCACCATCAAAGGCTGGGTTCGCACCAAACGTGAACAAAAAGAATTCAGCTTTGTCGAAGTCAACGATGGCTCCTCCATGGCAGGATTGCAAACCGTGATCAGTCAAGATGTGCCAGGATATGCCGCGACAATAAAACGGCTCAGCACTGGGGCATCCGTGGAAGTCTCTGGCACGCTGGTGGAATCTCCCGCCAAAGGACAGCGGATCGAACTGAAAGCCGATGCCATCACG
Source organism: Leptolyngbyales cyanobacterium (assembly GCA_038250345.1). GTDB lineage: Bacteria > Cyanobacteriota > Cyanobacteriia > Leptolyngbyales > Leptolyngbyaceae > ULC077BIN1. The sequence goes on along the minus strand of JBBSCL010000479.1, from coordinate 879 downwards.
GTGTATGGTGAAGCCGACCCCGAAACCTATCCGCTCCAGAAAAAGCGCCACTCCTTCGAGTTTTTGCGGGATATTGGGCATTTACGCGGTCGCACCAACACGATAGGCGCAGTGTTTCGGGTGAGAAATGCAGCGGCTACGGCAATTCACCAGTTCTTTCAAGAGCGCGGTTTTCTCTGGGTGCATACGCCAATTATCAGCGCCAGCGATTGCGAAGGAGCCGGAGAAATGTTCACTGTCACAGGCTTTGACTTGAACAAGGTGCCCCTCACCGACGATAAACAGGTGGATTTTGGCAAAGACTTTTTTGGCAAACACGCTTACCTGACTGTCAGCGGACAGCTTGAAGCCGAAATCATGGCGATGGCGTTCAGCAATGTTTATACCTTTGGACCCACCTTTCGCGCTGAAAACTCTAATACCTCGCGCCATCTCGCCGAATTTTGGATGGTGGAACCAGAGATGGCGTTTTGCGATTTGGATGGCGACATCGAACTGGCAGAAGCCTTCCTCAAATATGTGTTCAAATTTGTGATGGAAACCTGCGCGGAAGATATGGAGTTTTTCAATCAGCGGATTGATGATTCCATTTTGGCGACGGCAGACACCATCATCAACAATGAGTTTGCACGGGTAACTTATACCGACGCGATCGCCCTGCTCGAAAAATCCAGCCAAACCTTTGAATATCCGGTGGAATGGGGATTGGATTTGCAATCGGAACACGAGCGCTATTTGGCAGAAGACCACTTCAAAAAGCCCACGATCATCACAGATTATCCCGCCAAGATTAAAGCCTTTTATATGCGGATGAACGACGATGGCAGCACCGTCCGGGCGATGGATATTGTCGCTCCCAAAATTGGCGAAATTATCGGC
>JBBSCL010000478.1:0-3621 GCA_038250345.1 Leptolyngbyales cyanobacterium | reverse complement strand
GATAGTATGCACACTGTTAAAAGAATTGAAATTATTGCCAACTCATTTGAACTTGGCAAAATTTTGGATAGCTTAGACAAATCAGGCGTTCATGGTCATGCCGTAATTCGCAACGTTGCCGGAAAAGGCTTGCGCGAAGGGAACGAAGATCTGGATATGACAATGCTAGACAATGTTTATATCATTGCGTTTTGTATGCCCGACTTGCTTAAGCCTGTAGTTGAAAACATCACCCCCTTGCTCAACAAATTTGGGGGGACTTGTTACATCTCAGAAGCCATGGAAATTCGCTCAATGAGATGTGTCGCCTCTCTGTAGAAGCGGGATGTGTTGAATCTCTTGGATCTGCCCTCTCCCGATTGGAGAAGGAACCGGAAGTACCTAAAAGCCTTTTCCCTAAGAAGAAAGAGTAAAAGTTTATGGCTGCCCTCTCCCATCGGGTTACCGTGTATACATAAGTAATTGAATCTAGCTAAGCCCTCGCCAAACCGCCCCCTAACCCCCAATTCTGGGGGGACAAGAGTTTTAAAAGTCCCCCAGAATTGGGGGATTTAGGGGGCTAGGCAGGGCAAAACGAAGATAGACAGACTTGTGTATGTACCGCAGCCCATCGGGAGACGGGATTAGGGGAGAGGGCATTCTCCAAAACAGCCTGAAGTAAAATAAAAATATGAACGTTAAAAACCATTTTATCGATCGCCGTCACTTTTTAAAATTAAGCGCTATAGGAGCCGTGATGCTGGCAACCGCTAGCAGTTTAGGTTGGGGTGTGAAGTGGGCGGAAGCGGCTGAGTTGCCCACCAATCCTCAACCTAAACCCGATGCAGCCCTGCAAAAGTTGCTTGAAGGCAATCAACGGTTTACTCGACACCAGCCGCAATATCCTCATCAATCTCACGTCCGAATGCTGGAGCTTGCTCAGGTGCAGCATCCCTTTGCTACTGTTTTGACTTGTGCCGATTCGCGGGTGCCCGTCGAGCTTCTGTTTGACCAAGGCATCGGCGATATTTTTGACATTCGCGTTGCGGGAAATATTGCGACACCGGAAACAGTGGGCAGCATTGAATATGCGGTCGCTCTATTGGGTACGCCAGTGGTGCTGGTGCTGGGTCACGAGCGCTGTGGAGCCGTAACTGCCGCCGTCAAAAATGAACTACTACCGGGCGAGATTGGCAGCTTTATAAAAGCAATTTTACCGGCGGTAGACCAGGTGAAGGGGCTGTCGGGCGATGTGGTGGATAATGCAGTGATTGCCAATGTGCATTATCAAATTGAACGGTTAAAGCGATCGCCCGTTTTAACTGAACGGCTGAGATCGGGCGATCTAAAAATTGTGGGCGGTCGCTATGACTTAGATACTGGCACGGTCAAGATTCTCACCTAATTTGTTAACTTTGCGGCGATCTCCGCCAGCTTCCTACCCAAATTGTGGATATCGGTGCGCTGCTTTTCATCTTTCAGATTGCCTGCTTCATCAAATGCTTGGTAGGCGTTGGAGATGGCTTTTTGGTCAGGCAGCACCAACACGCCGATATTTTGCAAAATCGATCGCACATGGATCAGTCCCCGCAATCCACCCAGTCCGCCCGGTGAAGTTGCCATTAGCACCGCAACTTTATCTCGAAAGCAAACCAGCGGCGCTTCGTCGGGCGCAGGTCGAGATGCCCAATCGATCGCATTTTTGAGCAGCGGCGAAATCGAACTGTTGTATTCTGGGCTAGCGATCAAAAATCCCTGATGCTCTTTAAGCAATGCTTTGAACTGGATTACGGTCTGGGGCAATCCCTCAGCGGCTTCCAAATCTTCATCATAGAGCGGCATCGGTAGATCTTTGAAATCCACATAAGTCACCTCCGCTCCTGCCGCTTTTGCGCCATCAGCCGCAATTTTCACTAGCTTTTTGTTAAAGGAGTCAGTCCGGGCACTGCCAGCAAAGGCAATAATTTTGATGGTCATGGATTTGATGAATAGACGTATAGGTACAGAAAATTTTAGAAGATTCGATCGCTGGATAACCAGTTTGCTTAAGACGGCTGCACATTAATTGCAATAGTTAACCCTACGATAAACCAAGGTATATCAAAACCTGGCATTGCTGCATCTGGGGATGAAATTTGTAGGGGAAATCCCTTGTGGTTGCCCTCTATCCCCGTCAGGGTAGGCACAAGACCTACCCCTACAGTGAAAAATCATACTTGCATTCAGCAACGCCCGAAACCTTTATGGTGCTTGATACTTCTGGCACTGTTGAAGCAAGCGCTGAATTAGCAGAGGCTTATTGCCAAAGTGGAGATGCAGATAAGAGGCATGAACCTGAAACCGTTGCCAACCTTCAGTTTGATGCAATGTGCCGTCGTAGTTTTGCATGGCAAACACTGGCTGTTCTGGCTCAATGGTCAAGTGAGAGCGATGAAATTCGTGTCCCCAAATGATTTCACCTGTTTCGATAATGGGAGTTGATCGCTGAGCGGTTGCCTGTCGATAGCCCAAAGTCAGCCGTTTACCCATCTGTGCGCCCGTCGGCAAAATTTCCGCCATTGGATGCGCCGTCGCCTCAAAATCAATAATGCGATCGCACAAATACATCAATCCTCCACATTCGGCATAGGTAGGCATTCCTGACGCGATCGCTGCTTTCACTGCCTGACGCGCCGTTTGATTGTCACTTAATTCTGCTGCAAACACCTCTGGAAAGCCGCCCCCAAAGTAGAGACCGTGGATGTTTTCTGGCAGGGCGCGATCGCGAATTGGACTCCATTCCACGAGTTCAAATCCGGCGGCTTGCAGCAAATCTAAATTGTCGGCGTAGTAAAAGCTGAAGGCGCGATCGCGGGCAATGGCAATGCGGGGGGTAGAGGGGCAAGGGGTGGAGGGGTAGAGGGGTGGAGGGGCGGCGGAGGAAGGGGCGTGAAGCAGCGGGGAGAGGATGTCCCAGTTGAAGCAGGTTTCGCCGAGGTGGGCGAGGTGATCGATTACGGTTCTCAGTTGGGGGAGTTCAGCAGTAGGGATCAGTCCGAGATGGCGATCGGGAATGGTGATTTCGTCTTGCCGTCGTAGAACTCCGAGAATCGGCAGGTTGAGCGGTGCGATCGCATCTTGGAGGAGTTCGAGGTGGCGATCGCTGCCGACGCGATTTAAGATCACTCCGGCAAAGGTTAATCGGGGGTCGAAGGTGGTGTAACCATGGGCGATCGCGGCGATCGAGCGGGAGGTGCTGCTGCAATTGAGGACTAGAGCGATCGGTAATCCCAGTAGCCGTGCAATATGCGCCGTGCTTGCCCAATCATCTTTGCCCGTCACCCCATCAAATAATCCCATCACGCCTTCTACCAGGGCATAGTCGGCAGTTTGGCAGTGCTGCTGAAAGCACTCAATGACATAGGATTCTGAGGTGAGAACGGGATCGAGATTGCGACAGGCGCGCCCCGTGACAAACTGATGAAACATCGGGTCGATGTAGTCGGGTCCGACTTTAAACGACTGCACCCGCGCTGGGTCACGCCCATATAGCGCCGCCAATAGCGCCAGCGTGACGGTAGTTTTGCCGACACCACTACGCTCACCTGCAATTACTACTGCCATTGTTGCTCTTTTAATAGTGCCGTGAAATGTAGATCCATT
>JBBSCL010000477.1:0-3625 GCA_038250345.1 Leptolyngbyales cyanobacterium | reverse complement strand
CGGGAACCCAGCAGCGCTATCCGCTTAGATCCCGTCTGTTGAATTGTGGCTAATTCTTGCAGAAAATCATCGACTTTAGGAATGTTGATAGACTGGCTCAATGATGCTGTCCCGACTGTACAACGGAGCAGATTATAACAGAGCTAGCCCTGCCAAACCGCAATTTTTTTAGGAATCGGGTAATAGAGCAATAAGACTTTGCAATTGAAAGTGCGATTTTCCCGATTGCCCACCCTGCGGGAAGCAAGCTACGCCCTAAATCCCTCTCCCGCTCTGGGCTATCCATTACGCAAAAGTCAGCAGGATAGCATCAGGGGTTGGGTTTTAGCGGTGAGTTGTGCCCCTTCGAGTCAATGATGGAGAACGCCAATCCCTCGCCAAAGAGTTTTCAAACCGGGTTCTCCATCCCCTTTACGAGCCAGGAAACCGCCTAATCGAGCAATCCAGACGATGACTTGATGGAGCGGTGGTCTTTTTCGAGACCGATTTTTCGGCTCAAACTTATGGCGTAACAGTCGCCACTTACCTGGTGGTTGTAGAACACTATCACAGGGCGCATCGGGGTTGAGTCTAGCTTGGTAGGTCAAGGACATCCAGCGCCAAGCGACAATAGCGTAGGTGGCAAGGGCGTTGAGTAAGCGCTCTTGGGTTTGGAGTTGGAGTTGCTCCAAGCGACACCCACTTTTGAGGGTGTAATGAAACCGCTCAATTAACCAGCGTAAACCATACCACTGGGGACTTCGAGGATGATTTGTCAGGCACGCAGTTGAAGAAGCGCAGTGCGTCCAGGTCGGGTCAGATTGCGTTCTACCTCCAGGCTGATGCTGCCTATAACTGGAGCTTGATTGAGCGTCGGCAACAGATCGCCCAATTGATGCCGCACTTTGCGATTGTGGGTAGCGTCAATGACCAAAGCAATCTGGGCAATGGTGCATGGAGTCGCGATCATCTCTACTGTCTATAAAACGAATACTCTGCTGCTGGAAACGACTTCAACAGAGGAGACTATTGCGGTGTTTCTAGATTTTTTGTTAAATGGATTAGCCGCCTAGCAAGCGGTGTAGCCGTCGTCATGCGAAGTGTGGCAGAGGCGCGTCAAAAAGCTTTTCAGACTTGGCATTTGAGCTATTAACTTTGGCTTAAGCTTTCTGACCAAGCTATTGGTTCCAATAAATAACCCCAAACATTGCTGCTTGGGGCTATTTATTAATTGAACTGAACCTTAAGCACCTCGCCGGATAGGAATCACGTTGAGTGCATTCAGCGCAGCAAGCATCTCATGTTTTTTAAGATGCTTGTTTTTCTCGTGGGCGTTCCGCCATTTGATTCCTGCCTGCTGGCATTGTTGCCGCAACTGCTCTACGGGTGAGAGCGATCGCTTTGCTGGCTTTACTGGTTCAACAACCAGCTTGGTCGATGGCATTGACTTGGACTTAGACTTAGGCTTGGACTGGAACTGAGCGGGATGAGTGAATCGCTGATGGGTAAATAAAGCAAGCGACCCTGCAACGTAACTGAAACTCAGCAATTCAACCGCAACAGACACTTGAGTCAGTAACTCTTCCATTGTTAAAAGCTCCTTAAGTTACCCATCTGTCGCCAACAAATGTAGCGAAGCTGGGGACAGATGGAGATTTGAGAATCATGTTACCAGACCCAACAAAAAATGGAACATTTTTTCAGTGTTCTACCGCAAAAACTATTCAACAGGACTTACCCAAATCAACCGAAATTTGCCCCCCCCAACCCCCAATTCTGGGGGAGCTAGAGATCAAAGTCCCCCAGAATTGGGGGATTTAGGGGGCGAGTGCGTAAGTCCTATTCAAGAATGAACGATGATTTGACCTGCAAGATTTCCAAGAAAAAGATTAAGGATTACTCATCAAGCTTCATCCACTCTTGGGGCGAAAGATTTGGGGGGCGAAAGATTTGGAGAATGATCTTCAGTTGCTTTAAGGACTGATTCACCCAATGTTTTGACTGTCCGTGGGTCTTTTATTTGCCAGAAAAGACCTTAGATTCCCTGCTGGGGAGTACCGAAGCCGTCGGAGATCGAAGCTACCGTTGCTGAGGAGCGCTGGCATCTAGCAAGAGGCGGTAGCGGTTTGTTTCCGGGATATACTTGCGCCCTGCAATTTCATCGGGAATTTCTCCTCGTAGCACTCGCCGCATATCTGCCAGGATGCGCTGAGACAGCAAATAATATTCATGTTCTGACGATCGCAAGGTCTTTGCAATCACCTCTGTGCAGTCGATTGGATAGACATTGCGGGGCAGATCACGGGGATGTAGCGGACCATCAGACCCCAATCGAGCGGGATTGCCTTTCAGGGTATCGCTAGCCCATAATGCCAAATCTCCTCGGTTAAAGTACGCACTGGTGCGTCGGGTTAAATGCGGTAACAACTGCAATTTGTACTCCAACCCAAAGGCATCATCATCTTCATCGGCAGCCATCATCAAAATTTGATTGAACATGCGAGGCACTTGAGCCGAGATCTGCTTTCGGATTTCTTGTAAAGCATGACGCAGGACGTAGTTCCCCATGCTGTGTGCGACGAGATGAATTTTTTCTTGACAGCGATCGCCGTCAGGTGTGCCCACAATAAAGTCTGCCAGTTTCAAAAAGGCGCGCGCAAAGGCGACACCGGAAGCTGTCGCATCCACTCGGTCATTTTTATAGGCGATCGTCTTCTTTGCCTGATCACTGCTAGAAATCAGCAAAGACCCATCCGATGGCCAAGAGAATAGCACCACCATCAATTTGAGGGGTCCTCCAGTATCCATCGGGTTGCGATCGGTGAGCAATTTCTCTAGCTTGGCGGCACTCTGCAACGCACTCTTAAATGAGGTGTTGAACCCATGAATCAGCACGACCGTGTCCAGTGCCTCGGTTTTAGCGCGTTCCTGAGCCTCGGCAAAAATCTCATCGCTGCCCCGCACCGGACGACGAGCCTCCAGGTTTTCGTGGGCGACTTCCACCACAATTTGATCAAAGTTGCGCCCCGATACCTGCGCTTTGCCAAATCTCAAGTTGGCTAATCCATCCGCGCTAAATTCGCTGCCAAAGTCATCAGGGTTGTTTTGCCGATTAGGTTTACGGTTGGTTGCAAAGTAAATTAGAGTCACAGCTATTTTCGTATCGAGTTTTAAACAATGCCGTCAGAGTAAATCACTCCCCTAACGCTGGCAGCAAAATGACTGTAATTCTTAATCTCTAATTGATCCTCTTACATAACAAACTCAGCCTTAGCAGGCGCTTAAGAAACTCCCTTCACTGCTCATGATTCAAACCATCTCCACTCAGCCTTTTCTCGATCAACAGCCGGGTACGTCTGGACTCCGCAAAAAAGTGTCCGTGTTTCAGCAGCCGCACTATCTGGAGAATTTTGTTCAGTCTATTTTTGACAGCCTGAAGGGTTTTGAGGGAAAAACGCTGGTAGTGGGCGGCGATGGACGTTACTACAATAAAATAGCCGTTCAAATCATCCTGAAGATGGCGGCGGCAAATGGGTTTGGGCGCGTGTTGGTCGGACGTAACGGCATTCTTTCCACCCCCGCTACGTCCTGCATTATTCGGAAAAATCAGGCGTTTGGCGGCATCATTCTCTCTGCGAGTCACAAT
>JBBSCL010000476.1:0-3636 GCA_038250345.1 Leptolyngbyales cyanobacterium | reverse complement strand
TTCATTAATAGATCGTAGACGCACACCCAAGATGACTATTGATTCATTGTAGAAAAGCCTCTAATACTCTGTGTCTGAGATTACAATACTCAACATTGCTGTAAATCAATAGCTGCCCAACTTCCATCTATTTATCAAAAACTCTTTCCAAGAAAAGTAAACTGAAGAGAACATTTCTAAAGGTACTGTTTGCTCTTCAGCACGGAGTGTACTCTTTCAAAACAACGAATTATCCAGTAATCATGCGGATATGTCTTCCAAGTATTCGCCTTACTTTAGGAGAAGAAGGTGCGATCGCTCAGCAGATTGGCTGAATCGATCATTCCAATGCAACATTAAAGTAGATTTGCCAATTTTGTAAATTACATACCGCTACTGTGCAATTTAAGATATAGCCGTTTTCGGACGAATAGACCACAGATTGTAGGTTGGGCAGTGCCCAACCCTTTCTCGGTGAATCACTTTGAGAAATTGTGGGCAGTGCCCACTCTACTGAAAATTGCTGTAAGTACTTTTGCATAGATATTTTTTACTTTGAACAGCTAGAGATTGCAGATTATGTTTGACCTAAATTCCGCAGCAGACTTTTCGCCAAATTCGCAAAGCGCTGCTGGTCATCCAACTGATTTAGAGCAGCGATTGGGACTATATCAAGTTTTTCTCAAGCTATACGAGCATCACCGTGAACTATTAGATGAAATCATTGAGTTAGAGAACACGGACAATCGCCATCGATTGCGGAGTGGATGGCAATATGTGCAAGGAGTCATTAATGGCGACCAAGTCACCTTGACGACTAACCTAATTCAAGACCAAGCTCAAATCGTGACTCAACCAGAAAACCTATGGGTGATCGGGCGCGATCGCAAAGCCAGTTTACCAATTTCAGATAAGCGTCTTTCTCGTCGCCATGCGATCGTTCAGCATGTTGCCGATAAAGGATTTTTTCTAATTGATTTGAACAGCACAAACGGCACTTTTGTGAATAGCGAACCCGTGCGTTGTCCTGTATTGCTAAGAGACGGCGATCGCATTCGTTTAGGAAGTTTATCGTTCGTTTTCTTTCTCTGCGAAAATAGTCGCTGTGCCGAACCCATTGCACCAGATGTTCTATCCAGCGTCAACCTAGTTCCATCAGCCTCAAAAACTTGCCCAACTGAAGCATCGCCAGCGATCTGCACAACTGAGCTTCAAGCGAACCAACCCGGTTGGGATGCATCCCTTCCAGGCGGTGAAAAAGAAACCTCCATGTTTCTCAAACCTGATGCCCGTCAACGAGAGGAAGCTCCAAAACCAAGCAATTCCCAACTTAGCCCTTCTCAGCAGTCCGATATTCTGGATCGGTTCTTAAATCGTTAACCAGATTCAAGTCAAATCGCAAAGTTTCACAGACTGGGATCTAGAAGATCAGTTCGCAAATCCCAGTCTATAAAATTTGGTCAAGCTCTATTCTTCCTCAAGCCCCTCTTCATCCTGATCCTCATTCGCATCGGCATGTCCAACAGAATTAGCAGAAACTACTGCGCCTGTTTCCAACTTTTGCCGTACTTCTAAATCAATCTTTTTGGCAAATTCGGGGTTTTCTTCCATATTTTTAATGGCATTGTCTCTTCCTTGAGCAAGGTTGTCGCCGTTATAGCTATACCAAGCTCCTTTACGGATGATCACGCCCGTTTCTTCTGCTAAATCCACCACACAGCCCAGGGTAGAAATCCCCTTACCAAAAATAATGTCAAACTCGGCAATCCGGAATGGAGGTGCCACTTTGTTTTTCGCCACCTTCACCTTGGCGCGGTTGCCATATTCATCGGTTCCTCTTTTCAAGGTTTGAATGCGGCGAATATCCAACCGAACCGACGCATAAAACTTGAGCGCCTGTCCGCCAGTGGTGACTTCTGGATTTCCATAGGTGACCCCAATTTTTTGGCGTAACTGGTTCAGAAAAATCACCGTGCAACCCGATCGCCCCATATTTCCAGTGATCTTCCGCAGGGCTTGGCTCATTAACCGAGCCTGCAACCCAACATGGGTATCTCCCATTTCCCCTTCAATTTCGGCACGAGGCACCAAAGCCGCCACCGAGTCAATCACAATAATATCCACCGCCGTAGAACGCACCAACTGATCCACAATTTCCAGCCCTGCTTCACCTGTATCGGGTTGAGAGACTAGCAAATTGCCTATATCTACCCCCAAGGCTGCGGCATAGGTTGGGTCGAGAGCATGTTCTGCATCCACAAAGGCGGCAACCCCACCTGATTTTTGCACCTCAGCCAAGGCATGGAGCGCTAGCGTTGTTTTTCCAGAACTTTCAGGACCATATATTTCAATGATTCTACCTTTGGGCAATCCGCCCCCAAGCGCCAGATCTAAGGTCAGGGCACCAGTGGAAATTGTTTCAACTTTCATGCGCGTCGCATCGCCTAGCCGCATGATGCTGCCCTTACCAAAGTTGCGCTCAATTTGTGAGACGACCAGGTTTAGAGCTTTTTGTTTTTCAGAAGCTTGCTTATCAGAAGCAGAGTTGTCAGTTTTACTAGCCATGGGCACCTCAGCGCAGAAGTTTGGTCAGAAGGAGTGGAGAAATCCGGTGTTAGAGGACTTCTATTCTATGCGCGTTGCTTCAAAGAAGGAAGGCAACAGCACACTGTCAAATCAAGAGAAGTCTCGATACTCTATAAGCAGTGGTGAGTTATTACAGCAGATTTTTTAACGTGTTCATCGATTTATCTGATTCACATAGGGTGCATTTTGTAATCCCTCCTTTGATCCACTAACATTCATTCATTTGTTTAAGCGCAGGCTATGACCTCCTATCTTTCTGACTTATTAGTTCCCGATACAGCGTTGTCGGTTGCTGGATTATCAACTTATATTCAAGCGCTGCTTGAGCAAGATCCTCAGCTTCGGCAGGTTTGGGTAACCGGGGAGGTTTCTAGTGCGACCCAATACCGGAGTGGGTTGTTTTTTACGCTGCAAGATCCTGCGGAGAAAGCGGCGATTAGCTGCGTAGTTTGGAATAGCCAAATCGATCGCTTATCCACTTTGCCGACCCAAGGCGAACAATTTATTATTTTGGGACGGATTCAGGTGCATTTACAGCGGGGGCAATATCAACTAGTTGTGTGGCAGGTATTGCCAGCAGGAGAGGGGCTGCGGGCGTTGCGCTATCGACAGTTGCGGCATCGTTTAGAGGCAGAGGGCTTGTTTGATTCATCACGGAAGCAAGCATTACCGACTCACCCTAGGGTAGTAGCAGTGGTGACTTCGCCTCAGGCAGCAGCATGGGGCGACATTCAACGGACGCTACGGCGACGGTATTCAGGTCTATGTGTGTTGTTTTCTCCAGCGTTAGTACAAGGGGATCAAGCTCCCGATTCGATCGCGAGGGCGATTCACCGAGTTGTTTTAGACGATAGAGCGGATGTACTAATTCTATCACGCGGAGGCGGGGCAACTGAAGATATGGAGTGTTTTAATGATGAGCGCGTTGTGCGGGCGATCGCCGAGTGCCCCATCCCCATTATTGCGGGAATCGGGCATCAGCGAGATGAATCCCTAGCAGATCTGGCGGCAGATTGTTGCGCTCACACGCCGACAGCGGCAGCAGAGCAAGCGGTTCCTCAGTTGGCAGAT
>JBBSCL010000475.1:0-3637 GCA_038250345.1 Leptolyngbyales cyanobacterium | reverse complement strand
ATGCGCTTCCCCCTAGTAACTCTCGTGAGCGTGTGAGCCAGTTACTCCGCAATCTGCAAGATGAAATTTGCAGCGGTTTAGAGCAAACCGATGGAATTGGCAAGTTTCGGGAAGACAGTTGGGTTCGGGAAGAAGGTGGCGGCGGGCGATCGCGCGTCTTGAAAGATGGCAACATCATCGAGCAGGGAGGCGTAAACTTTTCTGAAGTATGGGGAAAAGACTTGCCGCCTTCTATTCTGGTTCAGCGTCCTGAAGCGGCTGGACATGGCTTTTATGCAACGGGCACTTCAATGGTGCTTCATCCCCGCAATCCATACATTCCCACGGTTCACCTGAACTATCGCTATTTTGAAGCGGGTCCTGTGTGGTGGTTTGGCGGTGGCATTGACCTCACGCCTTACTACCCCTTTGCGGAAGACGTAGTGCATTTTCATCGGACTCTCAAGCACGCTTGCGATGCTCACCATCCTCACTACTACCCTGCCTTTAAACTGTGGTGTGACGAATATTTTTACCTGAAGCATCGCAACGAAACGCGAGGCGTAGGCGGATTGTTCTTTGACTATCAAGATAATCAGGGCAAGCTCTATCCCATTTCTTACCCAGGCTCCCACAGCGATACCCCTGCTGCTCACTACAGTCAAACGGTCGGCGATGTGCAAGGGCGCAGTTGGGAAGATATTTTCGCCTTTGTTAAAGATTGTGGCAAAGCCTTTTTGCCAGCTTATCTGCCGATCGCGGAGCGCCGCCAAGGCATAGAATATGGCGATCGCCAGCGAAACTTCCAGCTCTATCGCCGAGGTCGGTATGTTGAGTTCAACCTTGTATATGACCGGGGCACTATTTTTGGGTTGCAAACCAATGGGCGCACTGAATCTATTCTGATGTCTTTGCCGCCATTAGTGCGTTGGGAATATGGCTATCAACCTGACCCCAACACCCCAGAAGCAGACCTTTATACGACCTTCCTCAAGCCTCAGGATTGGGTTAATTGGACTCTAACAAATTCCTAGGGCGTGGGTTAGACTACAAGGAAACAAATTTGATTTAAGAGAGTTTGTTGGTGTTTAATAAGCTTGTGTCAAAACTTAGGTCAAACCGTAGTCGTCACCCAAATATTCACCGCGTTTAGGAGAAGGGATTGATCCCTATGGAGCAAAAATCAATTCACATGGAGCAAAAAAACCATACGACTCAAGATGGCACCACCGTGATCGTCTTGATTCCTACTGGGCGCTTGGACATTACTACGGCATGGCAGTTTCGCCTTAAGTTACAGGAATGTATTTCTAAGCTAAGTCACCATGTTGTTGTTAACTTAGGTCAGGTCAATTTTATTGATAGTTCCGGTTTAACTTCTTTGGTCGCTGGAATGCGAGATGCCGACAAGGTGAGAGGTAGCTTCCGCATTTGTAATGTTCATCCTGAGGCACGGTTAGTCTTTGAAGTAACCATGATGGATTCGGTATTTGAAATTTTTGATACCGAAGAAGAAGCTTTAGAAGGCGTTCCTCGCGGAATTGCTAGCTAACACTCTGTCATTTTTTTAGCATTCATTTTTTTAGCATAGACAGTTCCTGGGTGTAATCTTGAGTCTTTGTGTAGTCATAAGGACCCATCACCGCACCCCATAAGCTTTTGCTGGTTTTCGGGTCGATTCCTTTATCATAAGTTAGATACTGATCTGCACTTGCTTCAAAACCAAGGACAACTTGCTTCACTTCTCCTTGATAATTAAAGCAGCAACGGGCACCCACTGGAGGTTGTGCAATGAAGCGATCGCTCTCCAGCAAGCGCACATTCAAAATGCAGCCCGGTAATAAATTGATCTGATCAAGCGTCACTGATTTGAGTAGGTCTGGATTTATTCCAGCACCTTTTACACTGGCTGGATCTTGGAATTCATAATATTGAACCTGTAGTGCATCGGGAGATTCTGAGGCAGGTTGCAACCGCATCAAACGCTGACGATATGGATTTTGCAGATTCATGATGTTCGCTTGTTCTGCAAATAGCGTGATGCTGTCTTCGTCAAAAAGCGCCGTTGGACGCTGCCATAGCCGCAGGTGAACATACCAAACAGGTTCACTCGCCGCCTGCTCAGAATTCTCAAATTCACCCGTAAGATAAGAGGCTAGGGTTAGAAGGTTCTGGGAAAAGGGCATAAGGGCTGAGTGTGAGTAAGGGGGAAACCTGTCGATACTTCTACTTCTTTGACAAAACTTGGCAAACGTCTCATCACAAGCGAGAATGAAGAAGAGATAAACCACCAAGATTCTACTGTGAATACTGTCCGCACCGTTTCAGATACTAAGCGAGCTTTTTACTCCTGCCATACTCGCCCAATTAATTCGATTTATCGCCGGGTGGTTGAAGAATTAATGGTAGAGATGCACCTGCTTGCAGTAAATGTGGATTACCACTACGACCCAATCTATGCATTGGGAGTGGTCACTTCACTGGATCGCTTTATGCAGGGATATCGCCCTGAGCAAGATAAGGAGACAATTTTTAACTGTCTTTGCCAATCACTGCCAGACGATCCTCAACGGTATAAAGGCGATGCTGAGCGGTTGATAAGCTTTGCTCACTCAGTTGGCTCAACGAAAGAGTTGGTATCTTGGGTAGAAAATGCTGCCACGATCGCATCGGGTGATGAGCTACAAGAACAGGTGAAAGCGATCGCCAACAATCCTAAGTTTAAATACAGTCGATTATTTGCAATTGGGTTATTCACATTATTTGAATCGATTGATCCGGTGGCGATGAAAGATGAAGCTGAGCGTAATCAGCTTTTGAAGCAAGTCTGCGTGGCTCTGCGGGTGCCCGAAGACAAAATTCAGAAAGATTTAGAGCTTTATCGCAGCAACCTAGAGAAGATGGCTCAGGCTCAGGCTGTGATGGCAGATATTTTGAAAGCCGATAAGAAAAAACGAGAAGAACGGCTTCAGGCAAATAGTGGTAGTGGCACCAGTTCCACCAATGTTAGCGAAACTCCTAAAAACGAAGCAGCTTCAGGGTCTTGATGTATGTCCTCTCATACGCCTCCAAACTCCCAGCAGGGTCACTATCGATATGATCCGACTGCCTTAGATCAACAAGGTCCGGCACGCCTTTTTCCTCATGTTGGAGAAGACGGCATCGTCCGGTATGTTTTGACCCAATTAGGACAGGCTGCTTTTGATCAAGGAAAGTTGTCTCATCCCTTGAGCTTGTTGGGCAATCAGTTGAAGCTCACCGTTCACAAAGCGGATGAACTTTGGAACCTTGTGAAAACACGGCTAGTCAATTTGGAAATTTTTCAATCGGGCTGGTTTAATTTTGATTTGCCACCGGATGAGCAATTTGGAGTCGGGTTTGTTCGCGATCGCCGAGACATGATAGAAGCGCTGTTGTCGTCGCGGGAAGCAGCGTCCAAAGAAACTCAGCTACCCCAAGCCAGAGCGCGATTTTACGAAGTTTTGGAGCAGCATCGGCGATCGCGTCCAGTCGTGGTTCACATCCATGAGCGGGATGGCGGCTTAAGCGATCGCGAGTTTGTCCGTCAGCGTCTCGCTGGACAAAACCCAATGGTGCTGCGTCGCATCCAGTCTGCCGATCGACCGTTACTGCAAAGCTGGACGAATGTAGAATGCTT
>JBBSCL010000474.1:0-3643 GCA_038250345.1 Leptolyngbyales cyanobacterium | reverse complement strand
TCCAGACTTCAACCCGATTGAGCATTGGTGGTTTATGTTCAAAAACTGGATGAGACAACGGTGGCAGGACTTTGATAGCTTCCGTGAGTGTGTCGATGCCGCATTCCATCAGTGTCTTAACGTATTTGCGTAGTGCTATACCAACGCTTTCTTGAGTTCGATTTTGCAGCAAGTGAATGTTTTATGCCTCAAAATGAGCTATCTCATAGAAACTTCTCTTTCAATCTAGCAAAGTAAGAATAACAGCCCAATAGGAGGTCAGCCATGACTCAAAAAACCTTAAATCTGAACTCAGCACCAGGGCATCAAGTCCTCGCTGTTGCTGGAAAGAAAATCCTCCGACCAGGAGGTAGAGCGGCAACCCAACAGCTTTTGGAATGGGCAAACTTCAAATCGGGTGAAACAGTGCTGGAATTGGCGGCAAGTTTTGGGGAAAGCGCGATCGCGTTGGCAAAACAGTTCGGAGTGCGCGTCGTTGGCGTGGAAAAGAATCCGGATAGTGTGGTTCGCGCTCGTGCCAACATTCAAGCCGCTGGAGTTGCAGATCTTGTCGAAGTGATTGAAGGCGATATCTTTCAACTAGATGCTATTTCAGAGCAGTTTGATTATGTTTTAGCTGAAGCTATTCTGACGATGCAATCGCCGTCAGGTAAAGCGAAACTGTTACGCAGTATTCACGATCGCTTAAAACCCAGAGGTCGATTTCTATCTCACGAACTGCTAGTGATTGGCGATCGTGAAACTGAAATCCATCAATCCCTAGCGCAATCGATTCGAGTGAATTCAACCCCTTTGACCGAAGCTCACTGGATCGAAGCTTGCGACACCGCAGAGCTTTCAGTATTGCAACATCAGGCGGGTGTAATGAGACTGCTAAATCCCGCCCAAATTATTGAAGACGAGGGTTTGGGCAATGCGGCAAAATTCTTTTGGAAAGTACTGACTCAGGCTCAATTACGCCAGCGAATTTTATCCATGCGGCAAGTGTTTCAACAGTACAAATCAGAGTTAGGCTACATCGTTCTTATTGCACAACGTCCATAGCAATCATTCATAGCAAACATTCATAGGAAAAGATCATGACGACAACTTCTACAACTGCTACAAATCCTGCTTCGTTCACCGCTCAACTCAAAGAGTGGATCGACTACAGCAAGCCGGGTGTAACTCGAAAAGCGATCGTCAAAGATGCCCAACCTCCGATCGCGCTGATGTGTCTCACAGCGGGAACCGAACTATCTGAACATACTGCTCCTCGAATCGTTACATTGATGGTGATCGAAGGACGCGGAACGTTCACATTAGAAGGGCGCGAAATCGTAATGGAACCGGGCGTATTTATCTATATGCCAGCCCATAAACCTCACGCGCTCAGAGCAGAAGAAAATCTGGCATTTCTGCATCTATAAATCGATCGAGCCTTGAGCAATCTTGTTTAGGGCTTGTCCATCGATCACGGTGACTTTGCCGCCTCGACGGTAAGATACGATCGCATGAAGTTGCTTAAACAATCGAACAGATTCTTCGTAGGTAATGCCAATTCTGCGAGCGATGTAATAGTGAGACTGTAGATCAAGGCAAACTTCGGGCTGAGTGATATCAATCTGTTGCTCGATCGCAGTTTCTTGAATCAACCGAGCTAACCGGACGATCGCACGTTCCGAGACTAATCCATGCACCGTTTCATGAAGCTGTTGCAATCGGTGATTTAACACTGCCATCATTTTGAGCGCAATTTCTGGGTTTGCCTGAATTGCATTGAGCAACGCTTCTCGTTTCACGTTTAGTACTTGCGCTGAACCTTCTGCGATCACCATTGCCGGCGCGATCGAGTCACCAAACAAAGCAGGAGCCGCAAAAATCTCTCCGACATTCAAAGTGCGAAGAATGGTTTCTTTCCCCGTCGTTGCTGTTTTGACAACGCGCAACCGCCCCTGAGCGACGGCATACAATGTCGCAGGCAAGCGATCGCCCTCCTGCATGATCGTTTCCTCTGATTGATACTCCCGAATCTCGCTGTCAGGCTGCAATAAAGCCATCTGTTCTGGCTTAAGATCGGCAAAGATCGAAATGCTAGTAAGTTGCTCGATCGTCGCTTTCATTCTTTATCCTGTCATTGAATTGCATCGCTGCTCAAGAGATCAATTCCGCTTCATCCAGAGATTGTACAATGTCAAACTCAACCGCTTCGTCTGCTCAACCCGTTCGCCTATCCGCTTCGCAGCGCTGGTATAATCCCACGTTCTCGCCAGAACACGGTGTTTATGTGGTGCTGTGCGTCTCTTTTCTAACAGGTGCAGCGGCAGCGCAAGATTGGACTTGGGCAACAACCCTAGCATTGATTTGTGCGTTTTGTGGATTTCAGGCAGAACATCCCTGGATACTGCAAATTAAACAACGGAAAAGCTTAAAAGTACGCTTTGTTGTATGGGGAAGCCTTTATTCAATTGCAGCACTATCGATCGCTGCGTGGCTGTTCCTCAAAGCTCCATTGCTGCTGTGGATTTATGCAGGCGCGATCGTAGCCTTGATCGTTGATGCGATTTCGGTGTGGCATCGAGAACAGAAATCTATCTTCAACGAAATTGTTACTTTTGCAGCGGTGTGTCTGTCGGCTCCGTTTGCTTTCATTGCAACCACTGGAACCTTTTCTTTTACGATCGTTGGATTGTGGCTTTTAAATACCTTGTTCTTCTCTAGTACGATCTTTAATATCAAGTTCCGCAAGTCGAAAACACCGTCAGTTGTTCCTAGCATTCTGTATCACGCAATCGCGACTTTGATCATCGTTGCGCTGTGGTATTTCGCCTGGTTGACTACGTTTACGGTTGCGGCATTTGGGGTTGCACTGGTCAAATTAGCGATCGTGCTCACCCGGCAAGATTGGTATCGCACCACTCCAATTCAGTCGATCGCGGCACTTGAAACTGGCGCATCATTTCTATTTTCGCTCATTGCATCACTTTCTTTATTACCTGCTCATTTGCCACTTTGAGAACATTTATGCCGTTGGCAAAAAATGCTGGAGCGTTTGCTCATGATATGCCTTTTAGCAAATTTCTTAGAAGCACTGCTCAACACCTTTTATCGAGGTCGTAATCGCGTTTTTGCCCGATTCTTTATTTTAGAAACCATTGCTCATGTGCCTTATTTTTCTGGTAGTGCCGTTATGTAAAGGATAGAAGAAAATAAGCTGTCTGCGCCTGTTGCAGGTTTTCTCGAATCTTCTGATTGTAGTGATGAATCAAGTTCCAGATGGCACCTATGTGATGTGATTCTCTAACTTCTTTAAGAACGATAAACTTTGTCGGACTAACCGTGAAATTCGTTGCCGTAGAGTGTTATTCAACCGCTCAATATAGCGGGTTAAACCCTAATCCTTATCGACTGCAAAATGTCGTTTGCTCGGCAGGACACAAGCACCAGAGCACTCCACTGAGTGAGCAATCCGTTCAAGCTGACTGCGCCAATCACAGAGACATTTTTTCCTCTACGATTGGGGCGTTCCCCATAGACTCGCTTCCCTTGTAGCGATCACGCACATCTGCGGATCAAAGAGAGATTCACCCCTGATTCATCCAAAAAGACGAGATTTTCGGGAGGAATCCCTTTCAAGCGGTGCCAGTACTCAAATCGGGCAAGT
>JBBSCL010000473.1:0-3644 GCA_038250345.1 Leptolyngbyales cyanobacterium | reverse complement strand
TTATACACAAAGTAGAAGAGAGCCAATTGTTGATCTACTTCCAAAGCTTGAAAAGCTTTTACCTGCTCTGGTGCAATATTTGAAGTAACGTAAGTCATAGAAACCTCTTGTCTTTATCAATAAGCTTCATTAGATTACGAGGAATAGATCCTGCTTTGACCCAACGCAGGGTAGAGATCACAACTCCTTCTAAAGAGCGATTTCAGGCTTTTTCTCGGCTGGCGCTTCATCGTAGTTTTTCAGTTGAATCAATTCCACTTTATATCCGTCAGGGTCTTCTACAAAAGCGATTATGGTCGAACCGTGTTTCATGGGTCCTGGGTCGCGGGTGATTTTGCCGCCTTGAGTACGAATTTGTTCGCAGGTTGCGTGAATGTCATCGACCCCGATCGCGATGTGTCCATAGGCATCGCCAAGGGTGTAGTTGTCTTTGCCCCAGTTGTAGGTCAGTTCTAAAACGGTATTGTCCGATTCATCGCCGTAGCCCACAAATGCCAGCGTAAACTCACCGCCGGGATAATCTTTTTGGCGCAGTAGCTTCATGCCTAAAAAAGTGCAATAAAAATTTAGAGACTGCTCTAAATTGCCGACCCGCAGCATGGTGTGAAGTAGTCGCATAGTTTTTCCTTGATCGCTTTGGTTTATTCTGACAGTTTTAAAGGACGGTTAGACGTTAAGAATCCGTCTTGTATGTCGTTATCTCTTACGTCGTTAGAGGGGTCCGATCGCGACGGATTTTACCAGTTTGGCTCCAGATGGAGGCGTGAATTTGAAGGTAGATGCCGCGATCGCGGGGTTGGCAGTGCGACTAAGAATACGTTCGGCGATGTCTACATTAAAGCCCTCTGCCTTGCCAGTTAAGCGAATTTGCTTGAGTTCTGCGGTGCTGGGTTCTACGAGCGCTGAAATGGTAAACCCTTCTTTATCGGTGAATTCGTAACTGTAGAGCGATCGCCCGTTGAAAGTTTGGCTGCTTCCTTTTAGGGGTGAGGTTGAGGTGTCAGTCATACCCAATTCTTTTAACACTTGCGGATCGGCTAAAGTGCCGCTAGCAAGTAATGTGCGAACGTCTGGTGTCACTACTGAATACCAGTAAGACGACATGCCAATCCAGTAGTAGTCATCTAAGTCATCAAATTTTTCAACCGGAGTGACGGCATATTGTTTCAAATCCGAGCGATACATCCACACTCGCTTGCCATCGGATATGACAATGCTTTTCACCTCGGTTCCGGTATCTGATGGGAAGGTGATTTCAGCACGAAACTGGTTAGGGGCTTGCACCAGCGTCGTTACTTTGGCAAGGCTAGTTACGTCTGTGCCGCCGGATGATGCTTTGACGCGAATTTCTGATTCTGTGCGGTAGCGATCGCTCTGAACAAATGTGGCAGTTGCCTTTGCTAGCAGGGGCAGATCGAGCTTACTACTCAGTTGACTCAATAAGGTGGGTGCTGTAGAAATTGCCCTAGCAGACTGAAGCAAAGATCGGTTGCCTACATTAGCCGCCCCCGCAAAACCAACCACAGTTAGACCAACACTAATTACAACAGCACTAATGATTTGTTTCAAGATATCCTTGCCAAATAATGGGAAGGCGATCGCGCAAAATCTGTGGATTATGTGCGATCGCGTTCCTTCAGGTTACCCAGTCTTTTTGCAGAGTCTCACAGGTTTAAGCAAATGCCGATTTGCCCGCAAACCGCGCCGATTTTCCAAGCTGCCGCTCAATTCTCAGCAGTTGGTTAAATTTAGAGATCCGCTCACTGCGACAGCCCGACCCTGTTTTAATTTGTCCGGCTCCAGTGGCTACTACCAAGTCGGCGATCGTCGTGTCTTCCGTTTCACCTGAGCGATGCGAGACAAAACACTTGTAGTTATTGCGACGCGCCAATTCAATCGTATCCAAGGTTTCCGTCAAGCTGCCGATCTGGTTTACTTTGATCAGCACAGAGTTGGCAATCCCCGCTTCAATGCCCTCTGCCAAAATCTTTGGATTGGTGCAAAACAAGTCATCTCCAACCAACTCTATTTTGGAACCCAACCGTTCCGTCATCACTTTCCAGCCGTCCCAGTCATCTTCACCCAAGCCATCTTCTATGGAAACAATGGGATAGCGGCTGAGCCAGCCTTCCCACATTTGAATCATTTGTTCAGAGGTGATGGATTCTTTTGTGGATTTGAAGAACAAATACTTGCCGTCTTTCCACATTTCGGTGGTGGCTGGATCAAGGCAAATGGAAATATCTTCGCCCGGTGTGTAGCCTGCTTTGGCGATCGCCTCCATGATCACTTCCATCGCTTCTTCGTTCGATTTAAGGTCAGGTGCAAATCCGCCCTCATCGCCCACGGCTGTGCTGTAGCCCTTATCTTTCAAAATTGACTTGAGGGCATGAAATGTTTCGATTCCCATCCGAATCGACTCCTCAAAAGTGGGCGCATTGTGCGGCGCAATCATAAACTCTTGGAAATCAACTGTGTTGTCGGCGTGGGCACCCCCATTAATCACATTTAAACAGGGCACAGGCAGCAGCGACGCATTTACTCCACCTAAATAGCGATATAGCGGCATTCCCATATAGGTTGCAGCCGCTCTTGCCACTGCTAGCGAAACCGCCAAGATTGCGTTTGCGCCAAGTTCTGCCTTGTTGGGTGTGCCGTCAATCTCAAGCATTAACATATCAATCTCGCGTTGGGCAGTCGCTTCCATGCCCACCAATTCTGGCGTTATTTTTTCATTAACATTGTCAACTGCTTTTAACACGCCCTTGCCACCATAGCGCTGCTGATCGCCATCCCGCAGTTCTACAGCTTCCTTGGAACCCGTTGAGGCACCCGAAGGAACGATCGCCGAGCCTTCTGTACCGTCCTCTAATGTCACTCGTGCTTCAACCGTAGGATTACCTCGCGAGTCTAAAACTTCACTGGCAACAATGTCCTCAATATACATAGGAAATCCTCCTTACAATCCGAGTGGTTATGCGATCGCCGACTTCTAAATAGAGCGCCCACAATAGCGGCTTTTAGCTTAGAGAATACTACCCCATCGCGCGGTGTCTTAAGAGTGCCACAGGCAACACCCCAGAAGGGAAGAGGGAAAACACAGTGCAGTCAAGTCAGGGGGAGATAGTCAATTCGGTTCTGGTATTCATTCTCAAACGAAGCACTTGCTAGCGTAACCAACTCATCTTCATCAAACAGATACTTCAGGCTCATGAGAAACTATCGCTTGCTGACTTGCTTTCAACTGTTGGAACCGAAGTCTGGCAGGCGAAGGATTTTGACGTTGTTCTGTCCGCATTCGTTCACCAAACTCAATCCAATCCGTCAGATATTGCCCAACTGCTTCTCGATGATGCAAATAATACAGAATCGTGGCGTAAATCTGCTCCAGAGTCAGCGATGGATAGATTTGGAAAATTTCTTCAGCAGTCCGAGCGCGATAAATATACTCATAAAGAATGCTCTCAATCCCAATCCGGGTTCCCTTCAGTCGAATGTCATCCGGTGCCAGCACGGTGAAATAATCTTCGAGTTGCATCCTATCAGCCCTCTTGCCTGAACCTACCACCCCAATCATAAAGAACTTCGGCACGATTATTGTGGGAGTTTGACGAGAGGTGTAGGGGTGCGATCGCGGTTGCAAG
>JBBSCL010000472.1:0-3646 GCA_038250345.1 Leptolyngbyales cyanobacterium | reverse complement strand
TCCAGATGAACTCTGGCAGGAGGTTCTGGACTTCATTCTTTTCCTGCGCCACAAGCAAGAGATTGTAGAAGACCTTGAAGACACTGAAGATTTAGCAGATGCTGAAGTTGCCCTTGCTGAAGCAGGCTTCATTCCTCTAGCCGAAGTCAAGCGAGAACTGAGGCTAGGGTAAATGTCTTATGAAGTTGGCTTTAAACCCGCAGCACTGCGTCAACTTCGTAAACTTGATGCGGATGTCCAAATCGCAATCATTGCAGAGATAGAATTTCTGGGTGACAATCCTTGCCCAGATGGCTGCAAAAAGCTTAAGGGTAAAACTGATTTATATCGAATCCGAGTAGCGAACACTTATCGGGTTGTTTATGAAATCCAAGATCAGCAGCTTTTGATTACTGTTATTAAAGTTGGGCATCGTCGAGAAGTTTATCGCTAAATCCTAAGTCTCTTGAAAACCCGCCTCACCAATCTATCCCCATCCCAAAACCTTTGAACTGCTGTGCGACAGAGCGGAAAATGATCCTGATGAGCAACTGCGAGAATGGGCGGAGGAGCAATTAAAAATGCAAAACTAAAAATGGAGGAGATATAAGCAAACTGATATGCACGTGATTATCCGCAAACGGCTAAATGAGTTTGCCAAATTTCATCCAGACACAAAAAACGCCTTAGCTCAATGGTACAAACTTATCAAACAAAATGAATTTGCGACCTTCGTTGAACTTCGTGAACTCTTTTCATCTGTCGATCAAGTTGGCAAATTAACTGTCTTCAACATTGGCGGTAACAAAGTTCGACTGATTGCAGCGATTTATTACAATCGGCAAAAAATCTATATTCGGGCTGTATTAACTCACGCAGAATACGATGAAGAAAGGTGGAAAGAATAATGCAAAGTCTTAATTTGGATCAAACTGTCATAGCTTGGTCAGAGATCGCTAAAACAGTCTTTGTTCCTCACACCGAAGCGGAATATGAACAGCTAGTTGAGTTACTGGATAATCTCATTGATCAAGTTGGTGAAGATGAAACTCATCCCCTTGCTTCGATGATGGACGTTATTGGTGTCTTAATCGAAAATTATGAAGCTGAACATGTTCCTGAGTTAGAAGATGCTAACCCACTGTCTCACCGCTCCTAAATCGATCGAACTGCTACGCGATCGCGCCGCCGATGACCCCGATGAGCAAATGCGGCAATAGGCACAGGACAATTAAAAATGCAAAATCGAAGATAGAGAAAGGATGAAACCAAAAATATAGAGTTAGAAAATAAGGGGCGATCTCACTAGCTAAGCAAGTATTGGAAAATGGAAATCCAAGAATTAAAAGCATTGATCAAAGAAAGTATGCGAGAGGTTTTGCGAGAGGAGCGATTAATGCTCTGCAAAATCTTGATACCCTATGTTGATGATGCCGAACAAGCAGAACTAGAAGCTGAGTTTGGTTCACCCACTGACTACGCTGAAGAGGAAACTGTTGACATGACTGACTGGGTGAAACATGGCAATCAAGTTTCGTAAGCCAGCAATCAAATTTATTGAAAAAGCTGATCTTGATACACTCAGCCGAGTTCAAGAAAAGCTGAATCAATTGGTGATCACAGTTGAACAACAAAGCATCATTCCATTTACGGAACTTGATATCAAGCAAATGAAAGGAGAATGGGAAGGTTTTTACAGATTACGAGTTGGCAAAGTTCGCTTGATTTTTACTGTCGATATAACTTCCGGCGATGTTGAGGTTTATGCGATCGGGAGCAGAGGTGACATCTACAAAAATAGCTGATTCCCTTGACCACTATCCCACCTATCTCAGAACCCTTGAACTGTTGCGCGACAGAGCGGAAAATGACCCCGATGAGCAACTGCGACAATGGGCACAGGAGCAATTAAAAATGCAAAATGTAAAACTAAAAATGGAGGACGGCAAATAATATGCAACAGGTTGTGAAGGCTGTTTATGAACATGGTGTTTTTCGTCCCTTACAAACCCCAAAGCTATCTGAAGGACAGGAAGTTCAGCTAATTGTGCATTCAAAAAATCAGCTTTCACCGAGTCAAATGCTGAACCTGGCGGCTGAAGTATATCAGGATTTTTCTGACGAACAAATTTATGACATTGAACACATTGCCCTTGAACGCCAAGACTTTTTTGGAGAAGCGGTTGAACAATGACGGCATTACCCGCACTGCTGGATACTGATATTCTTTCTGCCATCATGCGTCAAGATCCTGTCGCTATCCCCAAGGCTCAAACCTACTTGATCGCTCACGAACGGTTTACCTTTTCTATCATCACTCGGTATGAAATTCTGCGCGGACTAAAGGCAAAAGGTGCAACCAAACAACTTTCTGCTTTCGATCGCTTCTGTGATTTGAATACAGTTTTACCGCTTACCGATGAAGCAATTATCAAAGCCTCTAATATCTATGCGCTTCTGAGGCAACGAGGTGAATTAATTGGAGACGCAGACATTTTAATCGCTGCCACTGCATTGACCGGTGGATTATGCGTAGTCACTAACAACCTCAAGCATTTCCAACGTATCCCCGAACTGCAAATTCAAAATTGGCTACAACTGTGATTAGAGTTGCCACCTATCTCAGAACCCTTTAACTGTTGCGCGACAGAGCCACCAATGATCCCGATGAGCAATTGCGGCAATCGACATAGGAATAGTAACCAAGCACAGGCGAAGTGAAGAAGGAAATTTGACTATGAGCGATCGCCCGTTTTTTCATCAATGGGAACTGCGTGTTTTGAAGGTCTCAGCGGTGTTCCTCGATATTTGGAATAGACCTGTGTAAACTCAGCGCCAATCAACAAAATTTGGGCGGAATAAAATACCCAAATTAGCACGACTACCAGTGAACCAGCGGCTCCATAGGCTGAGCCTACACTGCTATTGCCTAGATATAAACCAATCGCTAATTTGCCAATGTTAAACAGCACGGCAGTAACGGCGGCACCGACCCAGAGGTTCTTCCAAGGGATTTCAACATCCGGTAAAAACTTATAAATAGAGGCGAACAAAACCGTAATTACACCAAAAGAAATTAGAAAATTAATCACTTGTCCTAGTATGGGAAGACCCGGCATTAAGTTATTAAAAAAGTAATTTACCGCCGCCAAAAGGCTAGAGAGTACTAAGGAAACCAACAGCAAAAAACCGATGACTAAAACCATAGCAAACGACAAGAATCGAGAGACTAAAAAGCTACGAATTCCTTGTCCTGGTTTTGGTTTAACTTCCCAAATGGTGTTGAGCGCGGATTGAAGTTGACCGAAGACTCCCGATGCTCCAAACATCAACAAAATAACTCCAATAATGGTTGCGATCGCCCCTCCAGAATTGGGTTTATCCGCATTCTGAATCATTGCTTGAACGGCTTCGGCTCCTTCTTTGCCTACCAGTCCTTGGATTTGGCGAACCAGTTCTCCCCGTGCAGCTTCTTCGCCAAACACCGCTCCCGCGATCGCGATCGCAATCAGCAACAGTGGAGCCAAAGAGAACACAGTGTAATACGCCAACGCAGCGGCTAATACGGGCACGTTGTCCTCTTTCCATTCCGCGAATGTTCCTTTGAGCAATCGCACGCCATCTTTGAGCCGCATATTTTTGATCCAATACTTCTAGGCTCATGATT
>JBBSCL010000471.1:0-3646 GCA_038250345.1 Leptolyngbyales cyanobacterium | reverse complement strand
TATGCGTGAACTAAAACAGGCACCCGTTTATAAGCTGGAGTGCCCGATCGCGTCTCTATTTCTGGGTGAAAAATCACATTGACTTCAGGATAGAACATCAACGCCGATCCTTGACGAATCGATCCATAAATCACTTCAACCTGCTCTAGTTTGCCCACATTGCCTTGCACCGTCACTCGCTGATGGGCGTGCAATCCAGCTTGCTCTGCATCAGTTCTATTCATCAATATGCAGTTGCGATGAGGCATTCCTCGATATTTGTCATCGATTTTGTAAACCACCGTATTGTGTTGAGAATAACTGCGCCCTGTCATTAGAGCAACCACGATTCCCTGAGTAGATTCAGGTACGCCAAAATCCTTTAGTTCTGGCAAAGACAGGGTTGGTAAGGGAGTCGTGAACATCGTTGCTTTACCGGAAGGTGTTGGAAAGTGTGGCTCTGTAATGATCCGTCCACCAATGGTAAATTCTTCGTTTGTTTCATCGATCGCCGCCATCTTTTCAAAGCCAGGAATCGTTTGGGCAATCAGTTGTCGCACATACTTTGTGTCTTGCAGCCTGCGCCAATCAACGGGATAGGTGCCATGAATCCGATGTGCCAGTTCGGTTAGAAACATCACTTCAGGAATTAGATCGGCATCGGTAAGATGAGTCTCGCCCGGATCATTGAATCGAACAAAATTGTTACCCGATTCAACCGTTGTTTTATGAGGATTCTCAAATCGATTGAGGACTGGAATCACAATCGTGTTGACCTTTGCCAATCCGTGAAAATGCCCTAGGTTTGGCTTTGTCGCCACGTAGATGATGGTTTCGATGTTTCCCAGTGCTCGTCTGGCTTGAGTTGAGTCTGGGTTTGCCCCATACAAGTTGCCGCCTAAGCAAATGAGTGTATCGACCTTGCCAGCATCCGCCGCCTCAATCAGCGATCGCGTGTCATATCCTTTCACTGCACTCAGCGATCGTCCCAATAGCGCTTCTAGCGTTTGCTGAATCTCTTTTTTGAGATCCACCGTCACTCCCATTGACCCAAATCCCTGCACGTTGGAATGTCCGCGCACAGGCATTACGCCTGCGCCTTCCTTGCCCACATTGCCAGATAGCAGAGCCGTATTTGCAATGCTGTAGACGTTGTCTACACTATTTTTCTGCTGCGTAATGCCCATCGCCCAGCCAAACACCACGCCTTTAGAAGTGCCGATGATGGTTGCCGCTGCCTCAATCTCTAATTGAGAGACTCCACAGGTTTCTGTAATAGTTTCCCAAGGAGTTGATCTTGCTTGCTCAACCACTGCTTCCCAGCCCTCTGTGTAGTCGCGGAGATAGTTTTCTTGAGCGAATCCTTGCTCGATTAGAGACTTTTGAATGCCCACAAACAGCGCCGTATCGCTACCGGGAATCGGTTGTAGATATAGAGATGCAATCTCAGAACCAGGGATTAATGACTTGACTGGAAATGCTGGAGAGCCAAACTTGACTAAGCCAATTTCCATGATTGGATTAATCACAATCACTTTGCCGCCGCGATCGCGCAACTTAATCAACTCATTCATCAAACGCGGCTGATTATAAGACGGGTTTGAACCCGCTAGCACCACGCAATCAGCCTTTTTCAGATTCTCTAGACTAACAATTGAAGTGCGAGTGCCAAACATCTTATTCAACCCTGTAGTCGAAGGCGCATGGCACAGGTCAGAACAGTCTGCCAAATTATTAGAGCCTAAAGTCCGCATCATCAGTTGGAGCAGGAACGCCGCCTCATTAGAGGAACGCCCCGAACTGTAGGATGCTACGCGCTCAGGCGACTTGCGGAACGCTGCTTCGGCTATTTGATAGATTTCTTCCCACGAAATTCGTTCATAGTAAGATGTTTTTTCGCGCAAAATCATCGGATACCCTAAACGCCCCAATTGATCCGCTTCCATAGAAGTCAACCGCTGAAGCTGATCTACACTGCGTTGCTCAAACACCTGCATCGGGACAGACGGCTTGATCTCTGCCGAAATCGCTTCCACGCTCTTCATGCAGCGCTGGAGCTTTTCACCTTCTTCATTGGTAAAGCCGCCTTTTTGCCCACCCGTTCCCCAAGAGCAAGATAGACACGCGCTTTTATGCAGCAGCGTTTTCCAAAGTTTGGGACCTTCGGTTGAAAGGGTATGTTCCGCCCAGTATTCAATGACTGGCAAACCACCCCCGATCGTTGGAGTCTCCTCATTTCTGTTATTAAACGGTGGGACAGGCTGAACATTCTGCTGCGTAGAATCCATGCGTTTACCTCAATAGAAAGGTGATTTCTGGCGTATCAGTCCGTCATAAGGCGGATCTTATAAGGATTGGGTTAAACTCGCAGTCATCCTTTAGGACAGTCTTTATGGTTTTTAAGGAAGACCAAATGGATTTGGAACTTTGTCCTTTGCACTCCGCACTTCCTCTTAACCCTCTAGTAAACTAGAGACTCTAAAATAAAAGTGAGAAGTGAGCGAGGAGCTTGGAGAATGATAACGCTTGCACCCGAAAAGACACTGCAAATTGGCGAAGTTGCTGCCCTCAGCGAACTACCGCTCAAAACAATTCGCTACTACGAAGAGCAGGGTTTGCTCACGCCAACGGTCAGTCGGTCAAAAACTAATTACCGCTTGTTTGAAGCATCTGTTTTACAAAGGCTGGCGTTTATCAAGCGATCGCAGTCCTTGGGTCTAAGTTTGCGCGAGATTCAAGACATTCTGACTGTGCATGACCAAGGGCAACTCCCCTGTGAGGATGTCAAGCAAAATCTTCAGAAAAAAGTGCAGCAAGTCACCGAGCAAATAGAAGCGTTACAACTGCTGCGATCGGAATTACAGGGCTTACTCTCAGGCTGGCAAGATCACCCACCCGCCGCGATCGCACCCTTTCAATCAGTCATGTTTCAAACTTGCTGCTGCTAAGTGGCGAACTCAGATTGGCTGCGCTTCAGAGGGTGAATATGCCTTGTGTGCCTCTGCATAAATCTTTAGGGCTACAGCCATTTGCTGTTCAGCCGTTTTACCTTGAGCTTGAAACCAGGCAAAGGTTTCAGGATCGACTCGAACGGTGGCGGTTACAGGCGACTTAGGCATTCGTACCTGTGCCTTAGCAAAGAATTCCTCTGTCAATGGTGGAATATCAGAGGTATCGATTTCTTCATCGCTCATGGCATCGACTCTAGCCCAATCGGTTTTTGAGATATTGTTCATATCGCTTGCGTTCATGAGAAAGTGCTTTTCTTAATGAGATGATGCGAACTGTTTCCTCATTCGGCTCAGTATAAACAACCACTACAACTCGCCCATCAAGTAAACCAATTCCGATCAACCGATCCTCACTATAGTCTTCACGCTCATCTAGATCAACAACCATCGGCAAGTTGAAGATCCTAAAGGCATCAGCAAAGTCGAAGCCGTGTCTTGCATAGGTGCTTTGGTTCTTAGGCTCATCCCACTCAAGTTTCATATCCTCAAAACTAGCACAGGAAAGCGATCGCGGTTCTCTCGTTGAGAGAGTTATTAAGTATGAAATTTAGCGTTTAGCGTTTACAGGATGTGCTTTAAGCTTGAAATGCTAAGCTGCATTTTTCAACTTAGTTAGTGAGATTGAACGATTGCATTTCTGAACTCTACAACTTTAT
>JBBSCL010000470.1:0-3649 GCA_038250345.1 Leptolyngbyales cyanobacterium | reverse complement strand
TTCCATCCCATAGCGGATATTTTTGCCAGTGCGCTTGTCCGGTAGCGATGACAGCACCTGACGAAAACAACCCACGATTGTGTTAAACAATCCCCGTTCGCTCAACGGTTTTAGCTCTCTTGGCTCATTCACAGGTCATTACAATATTGATATTCCTTGGCTTTGAACAGCTATTCCTCATAATGAGAATTGCTGTTACTCGCCCGACTTTTCACCTATTGAGAACTGTTGGTCTAAAATTAAGAGCATTCTTCGTTGGATTGGCGCAAGAACATACCCTAATTTGCGTAAGGCATTAGATATAGCATTCACAGAAGTGTCAACCAAAGATTTGCGGGGGTGGTTTACCCATTGCTGCTATTGTGCCGAATGAGACTGATAACCGCTATGCGTTCTGTATAAATACTGAAGTCTAGTTTATTTTGAATTAAATAAATTCAAATAAGCTGTAGAAATTACTTACGTTAGATGGTTCTGTCGTCTTTGTAATTTACGAAAAACTCTTTGTTTGTTCGATTTTTTACAATTCAATCTATTTTTGATCAAATTGATAAAGAATACAGAGTTGCTATTCTCTATACACGAAAAGGTATCCATACTTAGGAAGTCACCTCATCTAAAACTTTCAAGGAAATACCTAGCTATGAACTTTAAACAAATCGTCACTGCTGCAAGCGTTTTTGTAACTGGTTTAGTATTATCTAGCTCTCCTGCTCAAGCGGCATTTACCTTTACCAGCAATGTCTCAGGCACTTATGATTCGGCTGGAAAACTGGATTCAACTCGTGATATCTTTCTAAATTCTGTCACGTTAGATAATGGTCAAACTGTTGACCAGTTTGCTTTGGTCAAATCTGCAGAAATCTTGCGCAATGATGTGTGGAACGGTGGAAATAGTGGTGCTGCAAGTTCCGATCGCGGCGACAAAGCATCGGGTTCATCAAAAGAATTGGCAACGAACGCGAGTGTGGTTTCTAGCTTGGGTAACCGCAACTTAAACAACATTATTGATACCGAAGATAGAGGCTCATTCAAAATGAACCTCCAGTTTGAGCAAGCAGTTTCCAGCTTGTTTCTGTGGGAGCGGGGTATGAATAGCGACCTCTCTATTCAGGGTTTAGATAGCAATGGATCGCTGGTTGGAAATATCCTTCGCCTCGATCGCCGAACCCAGAAAGATGCGAGATACAGCATCAATACCACTGAAATTGGTTCCGCGCAAAAAGTGGGTTCTTGGGGTGTGAACTTAAGCGATTTGGGTTTGACAGGCTCATTTTTTGGGGTTCAAGTTAGTGCCGATGCTTCTCATAATGGAGCAGACTTCAAATTGATGGGTGGCTCTGCTGAAGCGGCTCCCGAACCATTCACCATTGGCGGTACGCTGGTCGGCTTGGCTTTGGGCTACCGCTTGAAGAAAAAACAGCAATCTAAAGTAGCTGCATAGTTTTACAGTCAAGACTAAGCCTGTAGCCAAAGTCTGAATTAAATTGGTTGTTGGAGGAGATGCCTGAATGAGGTGTCTCCTTTTTTAATGTTTTCTGCCAATTGACAGACTCACTTCACTCTAGATCTCGATAATCTAAGCAATGGTTTTGTAAATCTAATTGGTTAGATGATGTCACCCTAAGAACAAAAACTAACCAGCTAGCCTAATTAAACTTGAACTTAATCTCTTATTTCTTTAGTCTCTTAACTTCTTATGCAAATTCAAACGCCTGACTGGGTTAAACACGCCGTCTTCTATCAAATTTTCCCCGATCGCTTTGTTCGGGCGGCTCAATCTCGCAAGCTCTGGCTGCAAGAGACATCTTGGGAACCCTGGCATATTCCGCCAACAATGCAAGGTTATAAGGGGGGCGACTTGTGGGGCGTAATCGAGAAACTCGATTATTTGCAAACGTTAGGGATTACAGCGATTTACTTCACGCCGATTTTTCAATCCGCTAGCAATCATCGGTATCACACTCACGATTATTTCCAGGTAGACCCGATTTTAGGCGGCAACGTTGCGTTTGAAGAACTGCTGAATGAGGCGCACAGTCGCAACATTAAAGTTGTGCTAGATGGGGTGTTTAATCATTGCAGCCGGGGGTTCTTTTTCTTTAATGACATTTTGGAAAACGGACCGCATTCGCCGTGGGTCGATTGGTTCAAAATCGAAGGGTGGCCCTTGGCTCCTTATGATGGCGATCGCCCTGCGAATTATGTGAGCTGGTGGGACAATCGGGCGCTGCCTGTGTTTAACCACGATAATCCGAATGTGCGTGAGTACTTAATGGAAGTTGCCGAATATTGGCTGAAACTGGGCATTGATGGTTGGCGGTTGGATGTGCCCAATGAAATTACAACGCCTGGATTTTGGCAAGAGTTTCGCAATCGCGTTAAAGCGATTAATCCCGAAGCCTACATTGTGGGAGAAATTTGGGGTGATTCGCGGGAATGGCTGGATGGCACCCAGTTTGATGGCGTGATGAACTATTTATTTACTGCACCCACGATCGCGTTTGCGGCAGGCGATCGTGTCATCCGCAAATATGTTGAAGGACGCTCCTATACGCCTTATCCCGCTTTGGATGCCAAGGGCTATGCAGCCAAAATTCAAAAGCTGCTCGCACTTTATGATTGGGAAATTCAACAAACTCAGCTTAATCTGCTTGCCAGTCACGATACTGCCCGGTTGCTAAGCATTGCCAACGAGGATAGAGCCAGCGTTGAACTGGGGACTCTTTTACTACTCACCTTTCCCGGTGCGCCTAGCATTTACTATGGCGATGAAGTCGGTTTGGCGGGTGGCATTGATCCCGATTCACGGCGCGGCTTTCCAGCCGAAGCAGATTGGGATCACGACTTTTTAGACTACCATCGTCAGTTGATTGCACTGCGTCATGCTCACCCCACACTGCGAGTGGGCGACTACAAAACCCTTTATGCCGAGGGGGACGTTTATATTTTTGCTCGTAGTTTGCCAACCGAGACGCTGGTGGTTGCCGTCAATGCTGGAACCGAACCTGCCACGGTAACCTTACCTGCAATGCCTCACACCCTACAGCAACTTTTTGGAGATAGCACTTTGAAGCAGACGATGGATGAGTTAGAAATTACTCTTCCCAAACGAAGCGGCTGCATTTTAGGTTAGTTGTTGGGCTGAATCAACTGCTATTCGGTGAAGGTTTCCCCTGATTGCACGTCAAACCAATGAAGTGAATTGGGGGAAATAGCCAGGGTAATGGTTTGATTGATCCAGTCTTCGGTGGGCGGTAGCAGCGATCGCAGCATTATTAATGCCTGATCGTGCCTCATCTGAATGCTACCTAGCTTGTACATCCCTAGGTTTTCCACTAAAACCACTTGTCCTCGAAAAGTGTACTCATCTGTGGACTGCGCTAGCCGTAGATGTTCTGGGCGAATGCCAAGCATGATCTGAGACTGTGCTTTGGCACTGATTGGCAGCGGAATTTTGCAGGTGCCCAGGAGTGCCTGTCCCGCTTTGCAGGGAACTGGAATCAGGTTCATGCGAGGACTGCCGACAAAACTGGCGACGAACTGGTTGGCGGGATGGTTATAGATGCGATCGGGAGTATCAAGTTGCTGCAAATAGCCATCGTTTAAGACGGCAACTTTGGTCGAAAGCGTCATTGCTTCCGTTTGG
>JBBSCL010000469.1:0-3652 GCA_038250345.1 Leptolyngbyales cyanobacterium | reverse complement strand
CACAGGCTGCTTAGATTGACGCAGCTTATCTAGCTGGCTGGGCGTGTAAGCGATCCAGACTGAGTTATTGGCACTATTGGCTTGAGTATTGGCTTGAGTAGAGGACGAGGATGGAGTAGTAGTGTTGACTAGCGGTGTGAGAGTCAGGACGATCGCGATCGCTGCCAGTGAGCCGACCAATCCTACTCGTCGCCATAGGGTTTTGGATAGTTGAGTCTTTTGATGCAGCCAAGCCGCGAACCCAATCAAAATGATGCCAACTAGCGCGATCGCCAGTCCATTTGTGCCTGCCTGCAAGGTCAGCACCCACACTAACCAAGCCGCTGCTCCATACATCGGAAACGCCAACACCTGCTGCAATGTTTCCATCCAGGCTCCGGGTTTTGGCAAAAAGCGTCGCAAAGCAGGGGTGAGGCTAATGATCAAGTAGGGCAATGCTAAGCCCAAGCCTAAAGTCAGCAGAATGGCGATCGCCACAGGAGCCGGTTGCACCAGCGCCACACTCACCGCCGTTGCCATAAATGGAGCCGTGCAGGGTGTTGCCATCACCGTCGCCAACACACCTGTAAAAAACTCGCCGCCATAGCCCGGTTTTGCCGTGAGACTGTGCCCTAAACCCATGATCGAGGCTCCCACGGTAAACACGCCCGACAAACTTAGCCCCACCGCAAACAACACATACGCCATCACCAGCACAAACACAGGTGACTGAAGCTGAAAACCCCAGCCAATCTGCTGCCCTAGCGATCGCAAGACCAGTAAGACTCCAGCCACCAGGGCGAAACTGGCAAGGACTCCAGCCGTGAATGCAAACCCGCTGAGTCGCGCCTGTCGGGGGTTGTGCTGCGATTGTTGGGCGATCGTCAGCACCTTAAGCGACAGCACCGGAAACACGCAGGGCATCAGATTTAGCACCACACCGCCGACTAACGCCAGCAAAAGCGCCTGCCAAATCGGAAAGTTGGCAACTTCAGTATTATTAGCTGAGGATGGGGCGGCAGTCGCAGACTGAGGTTTCGCCTGAATTGCAAATGCCTGAGAATTTGTCTTGCCATCACTGACTTCCTGGATCACCACCAACCCTTCGACAAGATCCTGCTTTTCTTGATAGCCTCGCTCAATTTGTAAAGTGATCCGCTCCTGACCGACCGTCAATCGTTGAGGGGCGGCATTTTGAATAATGCCATCTTTGTTAGGAAAGAACTCTACCTGTTTCAATTGCCCTGCGGCTAGACCGGGCGCATTCACAAATAGCGTCAAGTCTTTGTCATCCATTGCAAACGAACTTTCCCACGGTGAAGGCTGCGGGTGAGCTTGGCGAGTGCGCGTTAAGGCATCTGTCCAAGCTGGGTCTTTGGTGGGAACCGTGTTGGCAACAGGGATCGTCAGCGTCAACGTTTTTTGCTCAGGAATGCATTCCAGTTTGCAAACCAGCACCTCTGCCTTGGCGCGTAGGGTGATGGGGCTGCTTGCCACTTGAGCCGCCGGAGTAATCTGCGTTAATAAATACACTTCATCTTCGTAGCCAAAGTTCATCAGCGGATCGACCGGAATCCGTTTGGGGTAGGGAAACACCAGTTCTCCAGCTTGAAATCCTTGGGGCAAATTCCACTGAATTGAGGGGGCGCTACCAGAGTCACCCGGATTTTTCCAATAAACGTGCCACTCTGGACGTAATTTAAGCTGCAATGCCACCCAAAACGGTTTGCCCGTCTGCATTGTTTTGACTTCGCTGATTAGTTGGGCTTTAGCATTTTCAGGCTGAGACGGTTGCGCCCAGGCTAGATGAGGGAAACTAACGATCGCGCTGGAGAGAATCGCGATCGCGCCAAACCAAGTACAGAGTCGCAGCGATCGCCCAGAAGTTATTTGAGTCAGCATCCAGAAAAACCGAGCGAAAAATCTAGCTAGGACAGACTGTGCAACGTGTTTTATCATGCCGATCTCAGTTTTACAGACCTCGTTGCCAGTGTAGCGACTAGAAACTTAATTGAGGGGGCTTTCTTAGATAAACCGCGCCTCTGACCCCTAACACCATCCCGGCTACAAAATTCCTTGTATCCAGCCAATCAGATCATGCTATCTTTGCTCAGTTCAAAGCGGATGGAGTTTGAAATTTGACAAAATATCCGACCGGGCATCAAACCTCTTTGTTTTCAGTGGCAGATGTGCCGGGAGGCTATCGGGTGCCACCCGTGGAGCCACTTGCGATCGGTATTGGCGCGTTGCAGTCTTGGAAGCAGCGGATTTTGCAGCATCAGCAGCAAGTAACGGTGAATGCGCCGTCGCCCCAAGGCAGTTTGTTTGCCCTGCCGCCAACAATAGAAGATTTGGCAGACAGCATTGATTTATTCAAATTGCCCCAACAAAATACTGAGTTTTGGCGGTGGAAAGCTGATGATGAAGGAGTTTCAGCCCTCTACTTTGTGATGGACTGTGAGTTGCCGATTGTGCTTTATGTGGGAGAAACCGTAAAGTCGGGACTGCGATGGAAAGGAGAACACGACTGCAAGCGCTACATTCTCAACTACGTTTCGGCTCATCGTCCGCACGGTTTGCCGGTGACTGTGAATATTAGCTTCTGGTCAGATGCGCCGACGAATACTCGCGATCGCCAAAAGTTAGAATTGGCACTCATCCATAAATGGCGATCGCCCTTCAACAAAGAAAATTGGAAATATTGGAATACTCCTTTCGTTAGCGAAAGTTAGAGGCACAATTGAAGAAATACAAAGTTTCGAGTTTCTTCTGACCCCTAATCCCTGTTTTCATGGCATCTCAACCAGACTCTTCTGCAAGAATAACGACAGGTGCGCGACTGTTCATCATTGCGCTGTTGAGCTTTTATTTTTTAGGATACTCGCAGTTTTTGAGCATTTGCCTAGGGGCGATCGCTGGGGTCTGCGGCGGCTTTATTGCCTCCTGGTGGAATGCTAAAGAAGATTACGTGACCGACGAGGCTGTCCAGGCAGAGGAAAGCGCTGCAATGACGGTGGCTCAAGCCCGTCCAAGGCGATATGGCATGGGCGTAAAACTAGCAAGGCAACCTCAAGCAGCCCATGTTAAAAGGCGATTTGGCTGGCTTTTTCGCCGTAATCGCTCTTAGGAGTAGGGAGTACGGGGTGCGAAATGCGAGTAGGAGGAAATCAACTATCCAACTGAAATTGTCAGACCAACGGCGTTTATAGACTTTCTCACTGATGTGTGAGGTACGATCCGACGCTCGACACCCGACACCTAAAACCTAAATATATCAACCCTGATTGAGTGGGATGAGGTGCTGTTGCATCGCCACAATTACTGCCTGGGTGCGATCGCGCACTTCAAGTTTATGCAAGATCGCGTGAACATGGACTCGCACCGTGCCCGCAGCAATATAGAGCATATCGGCAATCTCTTGGTTGGTTTTGCCAGTTGCCAGCAGTTCCAGGATCTCCTGTTCGCGGTGGGTCAACGGGTTGATAAACACTGAAGGGGGATCAAGCCCTACTTTTGGCACTGGATTCTCTAAGGCAGACCGAATTTCTTTCGTTGCCGTTTGATCCCACCACGACGCACCTGCTGCGATCGATCGCAGCGCCAATACTAAAGTTTCGGCTGCAATGCCTTTCAGCCAATAGCCCTGTGCCCCTGCTTCTATCAGGCGCGTGAT
>JBBSCL010000468.1:0-3657 GCA_038250345.1 Leptolyngbyales cyanobacterium | reverse complement strand
AGTTGCCGCATAGTTTCCTGGCTAGCGGCTGCGGTGATATGGCGATCGCACGCTCCAGCCAAAACTAAACTGGGGCATTGAATCTGCGGCAAATCGGGTACGCGGTTATATCCTTGCCGAATCGCAGTAAACAGAGCGCGGGCTGCTCGTCGTGAAGTGCGAAGATAGGCAGGCACAGCGGCTTCCGCGAGATATTGGTAAGTCTTAGGCGTATGAGTTTGCACTAGATAGCGAAACAGCGATCGCCGTCCAAAAGTGTCAATATTCCACTGCCAACCCGGATACACCCGATTCACAATCCCGGCAATCCCGGTATACAAGTTATCCTGCCAACTGATGGGGGGATGATCACCCCAAGGACGCGCTGCGGATGCCACCAGAATCAGACCGCTAACGCGATCGGGCGATCGCAGTGCCAGTTCTAACGCCAAAATGCCGCCCAGTGACCAGCCTAAAACCAGGTATCGCTCAATTTGCAAGCGATTCAATAGCGCATCTAAATCGGCAAGATGATCGGTCATGCTGAAATCCGCAGCAGTTTGACTGTTGCCGTAGCCGCGCAAATCAGGGGCGATCGTTTTGTAGCGTTGGGAGAGATGCTGGGTAAAGACTGCCATGCTGCTACCCCTACCGGGATGACCGTGCAAGCACAGGATGGGGAAACCTTCCCCTTCAACTAAAACCTGTAGATCCATTGCTGATTAATGCGTTACGGCTGCGCCTCACCCATCCTACGGTTAAATTTGCGATCGCCAATGCTGATCTGCGTCGCTTTTTGATTGGTGTGGCAATGGGAACCACGGCGATCGCGCTGATTTATTCTCCTTGGGGTAAACAATCTGGCGCACACATGAACCCAGCCATTACGCTCACGTTTTACCAGGCAGGCAAAGTCAAGCGTCAGGATGCCATCTTCTACATTTTGTTTCAATATCTGGGTGGTTTAGCAGGCGTTTATTTTGTGTCGCTGCTCTTTGGTAGCCTGTTCACTCAACCACCTGTCAATTATGTCGTGACGGTTCCTGGGGCACGGGGCTGGATCGGTGCCCTGTTGGGTGAATGGTTAATCGCCTTCATCATGGTGATGATGGTTTTGTTGACCAGCAATCACAAAACGCTCAATCGCTACACAGGCATCTTTGCAGGCTGTTTGGTGATGCTCTATGTCACCTTTGAAGCGCCCCTTTCCGGCTTTGGCATGAACCCTGCCCGCAGTTTTGCCTCCGCGTTTCCAGCGCAAAACTGGACAGCATTCTGGCTGTATATATTCGTGCCACCGCTTGGTATGTTCTCAGCATCCGCGCTGTATCAATTCTGGCTTGGGCGCAGAGCCGTTAAGTGCGCTAAACTCCATCACGCGAATCACAAACGCTGCATTTTTCGCTGCAACTATAATCAGGATGAATCGATCGACCTGAGCGATCGGCTCCTCAACTCTTGAACGGCACGACGACACACTCTTACAGCGGTTATTGATTGGGTCAGCTACAGTCCTGTAAGTACGGGTATGGGGTGTGGGGTGTAGGGTTTTGGGTCACTGCGGGTGCGAGAAAAACCGAAAAAGACGAGTCCTGGGCAGATCAGCTTATGGGATAAGTGGAATGCGCCAATGGAAGCAATTCAGCAGGTGGCAGAAAAATTTGAAGAAGATTCAGACCTCGGAGGTTTTCAAAACCTCCGAGGACTTCGATCGTGCTGACATCAACTCACGCGCTGATCAATAGTTATGAAGGTGTTCATCAACGCGCTGGAAATCTCCTTTAAATTACCCTCGCGGGTACTGAACGCGAACGGCAGCAGGCTTACATAATGAGAGTCGAAACTACTCAAATCATGGGAGTCAAAACTAAGACCGTTTGCTAAAAGGAGAATTTTCTATGCTTCGTCAAATCATGTCTCTAACCGTATTAACTGTCGTTGCAGCACCAATATTCCTCTCGAATACTGCACTTATAGCCAGAGCAGAAGAGCCGATCGCACCAGCAGGGAAACTTGTTGCTGTGAACATTCAGAAGGATAAATGCTTCAATAAAAAACCTGATGGCACCCTGAGCGAAGTTAAATGTCCCGATACGATCGTCGCCAATCCAAAACCGTCGAGTGGCAGAGCTGGACTGACAACACAAATGGTTGTCCGCAAAGCCCGCGCTAAACAGTTTGTACCTCGGCAACAGATCAATAAACTTGGCGTTCCGGTGGCGCTCGGTGGTGGTGCGTATAACTGCTATCGCGAAGGACCGATCGGATATTTCACCCGGATTCGATGCCCGGATGTGATTGTCCTTGAACCTAACAAGTAGGGGGAAGCGACCTCAGCTTAGTCCGATCGCCCCTCGTCTCGTAGTCCATTGGCAGAAGAGAGTGCTTGAAGGGTGCGATCGCGCTCATTCAAGTGGTTTGCTGATTGTAAATGCTGGTAAATGTCGTGTGGTGGCAATTGCTTCGATCCGGTGGCTGTTCAGACCTCGGAGGTTTTGAAAACCTCCGAGGTCTTGGGGAAAGACGAACGGTTCCAGGTAACAAACTGCCAGAACGACGATTCGTCGTAAGTTTGGCAGCTAGAAATAAAACTTATGAAACAGCCAGAATGCCTACCGCTTACACTCTACAAGTCTCTGCGCGAGAAAAGAAGTAAGCCGCAACCAACGACTAGAGAACGCCAACGGAGAAAACGCATCCCACCTCGGAAATTCTCCAGTGGGAGCATTAAGGTCGAAGATGAGATTGTCGTAGTCCAACCAGTCGCCATCCTTGCGCCAACCGACGCGATCGTGGCAACGATCGCCAATCCATTTTCTTTAAGCGGGAAAGCCACCTGCATTTTCTGCGTTTAGTGCGACAACATTTGATTGAGCAAACGCTGGATGTGTTGGCATATTGCTTGATGCCCAATCATTACCATTTGTTGGTGCGTTGCAAAACAGACGATGTATCTGGGTCAATGCAACCACTATCGGTGGCTTACACCAAAGCCATGAATCGGCGCTATGGCATTACGCATATACGTTAGGACACTGATTAAAGGCAACATCAACACACTCACGAAAGCTATCAAACTCATCCCACCATTGCCTCATCCAATTCTTGAGGACAAACCACCACCGCTCAATCTTGTTGAAGTCTGGTGAATAGGTAGGCAAATACCAAAGCTCACAGTCTGATTGCGCTATCCTATCCTCAATGCTTTGAGAGTGGTGAAAATTGGCATTATCGATGACGATCGCGAGTCCTGGCAGCACTTGAGACTGATCAATCCGACGTTTTGCGATAGGTGCAGTTATCGTGCCTGTCTAGATCAATGCCTCGAATACTGGCAAACAGGGCGATCGCGCCATTACCAACCGTCTTTCGTCTTATGCAAGCCATTTCTGGCGTTGCTGAATTAGTCTATGAATTTTGAAATTCCCCCTCACCCTAGTGGGTCATTTGTTAAAAGTGCAGAAATTAAGAGCTTTACACAGTAGGCTTTTTAGTCGCTTTTAATGGCTATGTTCGAGGCAAGTGACCCACTAGTGGTATCTCAATCTTTAGTTGATGGGTAAAGACGATGTAACTTGACCCGTGCCTCATCGGTCGTAAATCGCCAATCAATCCAGGTCTGTTTTTGATGTCGATGCTCCTGCCAAGCTTCCACCTCAGTTGTCAATGTCTCGAAGT
>JBBSCL010000467.1:0-3672 GCA_038250345.1 Leptolyngbyales cyanobacterium | reverse complement strand
GAAGGGAGCTTTCATGACTGACCACTGTCTAAGTTTGCCCCTCCTCTACGACTGAGTGCGCGTATGATAAAGGGGAGACCAAACGTAAAGAAATGTAAACATGCAGGACAAAGTCATCGTCGTCGTCGGGGCAACGGGCGGAATTGGCTCCGTCTTGACACGCAAACTGTTGCCGACTGGGGCGCGGTTGGTGTTGGTATCGAAACAGCAGAGCCACCTATCAGCATTGCTCGGTCAACTGGGTGCGGTAGAGGCCAGCCAGGTGCTAGCGCTATCGGCAGACATCACCGACCCGCAGCAGGTGGAGGCGGTAATGCAGCAGGCGATCGCCCAATTTGGCAGAATTGACGCGCTGGTCAACGTGGCCGGGGCAGGCATTTTGAAGCAGTACAACAAAATTGAGCCAGCCGACCTGGATGCCATGTTGGACTTGAACCTGAAGGGCAGTTTCTATACCAGTCAGGCCGCTGCCAATGTGATGAAAGAGCAAAAGTCGGGGCACATTTGCAACGTGATTGGCATTTTGGGCAAACATCCAATGGCAATGGCTTCAGCCTACTGCGCCTCGAAGTACGGCATGGTGGGCTTTAGTAAATGCATGGCCGATGAATTGAAGCGATTTGGCGTCAAGTTTACGCTGTTTTACTTTGGCGGCGTCGATTCACCCTTTTGGGACAATGCCAGCCTCAAGGTCGATCGCACCAAAATGCTGCGCCCCGAAACTGCCGCAGATGCGATCATGTATGCCCTATCTGCCGATCCACAGGCCGTTCCCATGGAAATTAACATTCAGCCCGAGAGTCATTTATTTTTCTAGGAACAATCCACGTCCGCCTGTCTAAAAAATCATCCCGTCTACGCGATCGCCATCTGTCTAAGGTTTGTAGCTATTTGCTCTAGAGTCCTCTAGACTAACTTTGCCTGTTTTACGCGATGCCAATCACCCGACGCTAGCCGGCTATGGCACTAGCCCCGCATCCGACTTCGCTAAAAATTTGGTATTAACTAAAGTAAAAGAGCATTCAACACCCTGCTGGTGTCTTACTGAACAACTGGGATGGAAATCGATCACGTTCACTTTTTTGTTGAAGACGCGCTAGCGCAGCGCGACTGGTTTGTGGAAACGTTGGGATTCCAGGCGATCGCAACCGCGCACAATGCTCATTCCCAGACCGCAGTGGTGCGCAGTGGAGATATCTGGTTTCTGCTATCGTCACCGCTGACAGCGCATAGCCCCGTGGCGGATTACTTAACTCGACATCCGCCCGGTGTAGCCGATGTAGCGATTCGAGTCCAACAGTTGCAGCCGTTGTTGGCGCAGGCGGCTCGTTGGGGTGCCACCATTTTGCAGCCGTTGCAGCAAGACTGGCAAGAGGGGCAATCAGTCAGGTGGGCGGCGATCGCGGGCTGGGGCGACTGGCGACACACGCTGGTGGAGGCGCAACCCCAATGCTATCAATCGGTTTATCACCATGTGCTGACGCTACCCTGGTTTTTGGCATCAGGAATGGACGTGACGCTCCAAGCCATCCCAGTTTCAGCTGTGCCAGCAGGCGATCGCATTCACCCCGATACTCAACTGCTAGCCATCGACCACGTGGTGTTGAATGTCCCGGTTGGGGAGTTAGAGCGGGCGATCGCCTGGTACGAGGCCGTGCTGGGATTGCAGCGGCAGCAGCGGTTTTCAATTCAAACGCAGCAGTCGGGGCTGTGTAGTCAGGTGCTAGGTCACCCCAGCGGATCGATCCAGTTGCCGATTAATGAACCCGCGTCCGCTAATTCTCAAATTCAGGAATTTTTAGACATTAACCGAGGTGCAGGGGTGCAGCATATTGCGCTGCGAGCAGCCAGTGCGGTGGCGGCGATCGCCCACCTGCGGCAGCGGGGTTTGGCCTTTTTGTCGGTGCCGACTGTCTATTACGATCAGTTGCGCTTGCGGCCAGGGTTTCCCTTGTCTGAGCCAGAGTGGAGGGCGATCGCCCATCACCAAATCTTGGCCGACTGGCAGTCCGATAATCCCCATGCCCTGCTGCTACAGGCATTCACGCAGCCCATTTTCGCCCAGCCCACCTTCTTTTTTGAAATAATCGAACGCAAAACCTATTGCACCAATCAGCAGGTCTTACAGGCCAAAGG
This sequence comes from Leptolyngbyales cyanobacterium, assembly GCA_038250345.1. Lineage (GTDB taxonomy): Bacteria > Cyanobacteriota > Cyanobacteriia > Leptolyngbyales > Leptolyngbyaceae > ULC077BIN1. The sequence continues at coordinate 1,536 of JBBSCL010000467.1, read as the reverse complement.
ATTTGGAGAAGGCAATTTTTTGGCACTGTTTCAGGCGATCGAGTTAGAGCAAATGAAGCGGCAACTAGATTCTGTTTAGAACTTGATTGCAAAAACTTCGTCCTCAACAAAACCTTAAATACTCAGGATCGCAAATTAAATAACCTGCAAAATTGACGCACCTTTGAGGACATAGCGGTGTCATGTCCCTGCCCAGAGAATTACAGAGAATAGTTCCATCCATGACAACCCGACTTCCAAAATCCTTAATTTCACTGCCGGAACCACCTTGGTGGTGAAATGAACCCGGACAACGTTGTGAATTAACCCTTGCAGATCGAGAGTTCTTTGTAGATTGTCCCGCGCTTTTGCATACCTGTTTGTTGTGCGCCGAAAGGCCGAATTCCGTCGCCTCAAAGAGGCATTAAATGTCTCTACATGATTGGCATAAATTTGGGCATCTTCAATTTGAGCATTCGCCTCTGGATGCTCTGGCACAGGGGCTTGATACTTCGCTCGTTTTCGCCCAGGATGTTTCTTGGAACCTTTATTTTTTAAGCGGACACGCACTCCCTTACGCAGCCGTTTGGTCGCTCTAGCGGGGTGTCCAGTGCCAGACACTTCATGGCAAATGGCAAATAAAATTTTGCCATAGCCCCGTTCTCCATCCGTTAGTCATGTCAAGTCTTGCGTTTGTTCAATCACCTGACATAGCCGTTGCAGCACCGCCTCAAACAGAGTCTGGTCTTGCGCTCCACAGTTTAGCTCCCACAAGAACCGACTACGGCGCTTCATCAGCATCAGGGATTTATGTCTCCTCACTCAGCGGAACCAGTGCCCGCGCAGTTTTCTGATTTCGGGCGCTCGAAGCTAGATTCAAATTGATCGACGGGTGGCGTATCACGACGCAGGCACTCAAAGAACAGATGCTGGCACCCTTGAGTAGCGATCGCCCCAACCGCATAGCCCCCAATACCACTTCATAGATTCTAGAACGTAGGTGAAGAGGCGATCGCATTCACTAAATCTGTACACGAATTACGTCACTTCTCACCCACCCACTAGCATTGGAACCAAAAAGAGTAACTCTATACCAAACATACTCAGCCACCGTTCTAGATTCCCAAACTGTTACAGCATCTCCAGGGGAAGCTTGGTGTCGAATTGGCGCATTCATTCCTGCCCAATCACGTAGATTAATTCGACTACCTGCTTGTGAAACGAGTGTTCCTGTAGCAGTCATTTGTTGACTTTGAGGAGATGAAGAGTCCGGAGTATCTGAGTTGGACGCCGCATATGAAGCACGCTCCCATTCAAGCACCGTTAAAATGTTATTGATTGGAATAGCACGGCTACCATACCGATTAACAATCTCCATAGAATTTATACTACCCCCCTCACCTCGAATACCAAGAAAAGCTTCGTACTCAATGTATGAGCCATCTTCTAGATTAACTGAGCGGACAATATAAGTCCGAATTCCATTTCCCCCTTCAGATGTCCATAAGATTAAACGATTGCCTTTAGTAGCTGAATAGTAAATATAACGTCCACCAT
>JBBSCL010000466.1:0-3675 GCA_038250345.1 Leptolyngbyales cyanobacterium | reverse complement strand
TATCTCGCTTACCATCCCAAGAGCAAACAAGCTTAAAAGCCGGAAACGCTGTCGTGAACGGTGATAATGGTCGCTATATTGGGCGCGTTCTGATTACTGCACCCGTCGATACCACCTGGAAAGTCTTGACTGACTACAACCGTTTCAAGGACTTTCTTCCCGGTGTAGTATCCAGCCGAATTTTAGAGACAAGTGGCAATCAGACCGTATTTGAGCAAGTGAATTCAGTCAAAGTCTTTTTGTTTACTCAGAAAAGTCGGTTAGTCGTGGCGGCATCAAAGCAATATCCCAAGCAAATTGACTTTCGGTTAAAAGAAGGGGATATTAAATCGCTTATTGGTGTGTGGAAACTAGAACCCGTTTCGTCAAGTCAGGTATTAATTACGCAAGAAGTCACCTTTGATCCAGGTGATTTGGTGCCCCGCAATCTAGTATTCAAGATCTACAAAACTGCCCTTACCGACTCGTTGAAAGCCATCAAAAAAGAAACAGAACGACGGGTTGCCCAACGATAAGTTATCAGCCGATTTGTAAGTGCGATCGCTACACTAGAGTTATCTTCCACAGAATAGAAGTCATGGCTGAATTACAGACTATCGAAGCAGTGTATGAAAATGGTGTATTTCGTCCACTGCAAACTGTAACTGGATTAGTTGAACACAGCAAAGTCAAATTAGCGATCGAGTCCGAAGCTCAATCTATCCATCCTCTAGCAAAATTTGCAGGCATTCTCAGCAACGAAGAAGCCGCAGAAATCCAAGCAGTTCTTGCAGAAGAGTTTAGCAAGGTTGACACGAATGGCTGGTGAAATTGCCCTCGATACTTCGGTTGCAGTCCGGTATCTCAACGGTGATCCAGCGGTTGTTCAACAGGTGCTGGCATTAGCGATCGTGATTTTGCCAATTACCGTTGTTGGTGAATTATTATTTGGTGCTGCCAACTCTGCCCGTGCTGCAAATAACCTGACTCGCTACTTGGAGTTTATTAGTGCCTGCTCCGTTGTATCAATGGGACGAGAAACAGCAGTAACCTATTACCAGATGCGCCTCAATTTGAAACAAAAAGGTAAGCCGATTCCCGAAAATGATCTATGGATTGCTGCTCAATGTGTCGAAAATCAATGGACTCTAGCAACAAATGATGCCCATTTCGTGAATGTAGACGGACTAACAATTGAGACTTGGTAGACCAAACAGAGGGTTGGATTACTCAACTTGAAGATGTCCGGTTTGTCCAAGATAATAGCTACACATCGTTCATTGGGCAGGCTTGTTATAGTACAAATACTACAAGCGCCTGTATTTCTTTAGAAAACTCATCTAAATCATGGCTGTAACCGAACCTGGATCGTATAAAGACACTGTTAATCTGCCAAAAACTAGCTTTGATATGCGGGCAAATGCCGTGAAGCGGGAACCCGAAATTCAGCAGTTTTGGGCAGAACATGAGATTTACGATCGCCTGTCGCGGGAAAATCCAGGTGAGGTGTTTGTGCTGCATGACGGTCCACCCTACGCCAATGGGTCGCTGCACATGGGACACGCCATGAACAAGATTTTGAAGGATATCATCAATAAGTATCAGCTATTGCAAGGGCGTAAGGTACGCTATGTGCCCGGTTGGGATTGTCATGGATTGCCGATCGAACTGAAAGTGCTGCAAGGAATGAAACAGGAGGAACGGCGATCGCTGACTCCATTGCAACTGCGGCAAAAGGCAAAAGAATTTGCCTTGAAAGCAGTGGATGAACAGCGGGAAAGCTTTAAGCGCTATGGCGTGTGGGGCGATTGGGAAAACCCTTACCTGACGCTCAAGCCTGAGTATGAAGCGGCACAGATTGGCGTATTTGGGCAGATGGTGCTGAATGGCTATATCTATCGCGGATTCAAGCCTGTGCATTGGAGTCCTAGTTCTAAAACGGCGCTGGCAGAGGCAGAGTTGGAGTATCCCGAAGGACACACCTCGCGATCGCTCTATGCCGCGTTTGAGGTGATCAGTTTGCCAGCCGCGCTGCAAATGCCGTTTGATCCATTTTTGGGTGAACTCGGCGTTGCCATCTGGACGACCACACCCTGGACAATCCCGGCAAATCTAGGCGTGAGCGTTAACCCAGAACTGGTCTATGCCGTGGTGGAAGTCGGCGAAAATGCACCGGGGCGATTCAAATATCTATTAGTTGCCCAAGATCTGGTTGATCGCCTCTCCGAAACCCTCGGCACGACTTTAACTTCCCAAGCCTCGGCAATGGGCAAAACTCTGGAACATCTCACCTATCGCCATCCCTTATGCGATCGCCACAGTGAAGTATTAATCGGCGGCGATTATGTCACTACCGACTCCGGAACAGGCTTGGTTCATACGGCACCAGGGCATGGTCAAGAAGACTATCAGGTGGGGTTACGCTACGGTTTGCCCATCCTGTCGCCCGTGGATGACAACGGCAACTTTACCGAAGAAGCCGGAGTTTTTGCAGGGCTGAATGTGTTGGGTGACGGTAATGGCGCAGTAATTGAGGCATTGCGCGAAGCCGGATCGCTGCTCAAAGAAGAACCCTATTTACACAAATATCCCTACGATTGGCGCACCAAAAAGCCAACCATTTTTCGGGCGACGGAACAATGGTTTGCCTCGGTGGAAGGCTTTCGAGATGAAGCGCTGAAGGCGATCGCGGAAGTGCAATGGATTCCGGCTCAGGGCGAAAACCGGATCACGCCGATGGTTGCCGAGCGATCGGACTGGTGCATCTCGCGCCAGCGAAGTTGGGGCGTACCCATCCCCGTGTTTTACGACGAAGCGACGAATGAACCGCTGATGAACCAGGAGACGATCGCCCATGTGCAAGCGATCGTCGCCGACCAAGGCTCCGATGCCTGGTGGTCACTCTCCATTGAGGAACTGCTACCCGAACCCTACCGCAGCAACGGCAAAACCTACCGCAAAAGCACCGACACCATGGACGTTTGGTTCGACTCCGGGTCATCCTGGGCAGCGGTATTAAATAGTGCTGAGTTCTCAGTTTTGAATTCTGAATTATCAGAAAACTCAAAACTCAAAATATCTCCTACCCTGCGGGAAGCAAGAGCTACGGAGACGCTGCGCGAACAAAACTTAAAACTTAAATACCCTGCCGACATATATCTCGAAGGCTCAGATCAGCATCGCGGCTGGTTTCAATCCAGTTTGCTGACCAGCGTGGCGGTGAATGGTCACGCGCCCTACAGAGTCGTGCTAACTCATGGATTTGCCTTGGATGAACAGGGGCGCAAGATGAGCAAATCGATGGGCAACGTCGTCGATCCGGCTGGCATCATCAACGGCGGCAAAAATCAGAAAGAAGACCCTGCCTATGGTGCAGATGTGCTACGTCTGTGGGCATCGTCAGTGGATTACACGTCTGATGTATTAGTTGGCAAAACAATCTTGAAGCAGTTGGGGGATGTGCGCGGCAAGATTCGCAATACTGCCCGATTTTTGCTGGGGAACCTACATGATTTTGATCCGGCTAAAGATGTGGTGCCCTATGCTGACCTGCCAGAACTCGATCGCTATATGCTGCACCGGATTACCGAGGTTTTCAGCGACGTGACCGATGCCTTTGAAACCTTCCAGTTTTTCCGCTTCTTCCAAACCGTCCAAAACTTCTGTGTAGTCGATCTGTCTAACTTTTATCTGGAT
>JBBSCL010000465.1:0-3675 GCA_038250345.1 Leptolyngbyales cyanobacterium | reverse complement strand
GTGTTGTATACGTTGTCAAATCCAAGGAAGCAGGAAATGTCACCTTATCTCAGCTTTGCGAAACGAAAGCACCCTCTAAAGTTGCACCCATTGCCCCTAAAAACCCTCAACGGGCTTCCGACACTATTCGCTGCCCGGCAGGTTCTCGTTCTGCGTTTGAACTGCTGGCGCTGAGTAATTAGTGGAGTCATTCCAGCAATTCCAAATTCAAAAATTTAGGAAGAGTCGGTTGCCAGACAGGGGGCTAAATCCAAGCGCATAAAATCAATCCAATGCTGCCAACTGCTGAATAGAAAATACTGGGTGAGGCTGAGGATGCCTTGAAAGAAACCTTTGCGATTTGCCCGTTTGTGGCGCTCTGCTGATAAGGCACATCGACCAGATGCAAAACGGTCTGGAACAAGAATGCTAGGAGATTGAGGGTGAGTCACACAGCAGCTAAATGGGGTTGTCCGTTCCCCAGGCAATTTTGAGCGCTGCTATGTTTAACCAGAAACTGGACTATATTCACAACAATCCCATGCGGCGGGGATAGGTGGATGATCCAATTCATTGGCGTTATTCAGTTGCCGCAATTATTCGGGACAGCAAGGGTTACTGGCTATAGAGTTACTTGAGATATAGAAAAACATTGAAAGGGGCGGGTTTAATTGAGAAATAATGGGATTAACCGTTCATTTCTCTTCAAAACCCGCCCCTGTTACTGGAAAAGCGATTTGTTATTTTACAAACAGCATTTCTTGGTAAGTAGGCAGGGGCCAGAAATCATCTGCAACTTCACCTTCTAAGGCATCGGCGTATTCTCGCACTTTGTCCATTAAAGGACGAATGGTTTTAGAGGAATACTGCATATGCTCTTCAGGGGTAGCAAAGTCGTGCTTATCCATGGCAGCGGCAAGTTTGCTGATCATGTCAGTCATGGATTTGGTTAGAGCAGCCACTTTTTCAGCAGTTTCTTGTTCTAAGGCAATGCCGATCGCTTTAAGATTTGCGATCGCGCTCGACAATTCAGACAAATAACGTACCGCAGCGGGGTAAATCATAGTTTTTGCCATGCTGATCACCAGTTTGGCTTCCACCTCGATCGCCAAAATATACTGCTCGGCATAGACATCAAAGCGGCTTTCTAGTTCCACCGGAGTTAGAACACCAACGCGATCGAACAACTCTTCAATATAATCGGCTTTAAGCACGGGTAACGCATCCGCAGTGGTTCGCAGGTTTGCCAAGCCCCGTTCCTCAGCGATTGTGTGCCATTCTTCCGAGTAGCCATTGCCGCCAAACACCACATTGCTGTGCTGATCCATCACCTCTTTCAGCACCACATGAGCCGCTGTATTCAAATCTGCGCCTGCTGCCATTTTGCTGTCTAGCTCATCAGCAATCCAGGTGAGAGAATCTGCCAATATCGTGTTCATTGCCACCAGTGGACCCGACACGGATTGGTTAGACCCGACTGCGCGAAACTCAAAGCGGTTGCCGGTGAAAGCGAAAGGAGATGTGCGGTTGCGATCGCCCGGATCTTTAGGGAAAACAGGCAACGTATCCACGCCCAAATCCATCACTCCCGCGTGGTCAGAGCTTTCTGGCTGACCGGCGCTAATTTGCTTAAATACGTTCTCAAGCTGCGCCCCCAGGTAGACCGAAATGATCGCTGGAGGAGCCTCGTTTGCACCCAAACGATGGTCATTGCTGGCAGTGGCAACGACCGCCCGCAGCAGCGGACCGTACTTGTGAGCGCCTCGAATCACCGCGCCACAGAATAGTAAAAACTGCATATTCGAGTGAGGCGTATCGCCCGGATCAAGCAGGTTTCCTTGAGTTGAGTTGCCCACTGACCAGTTGACGTGCTTACCCGAACCATTAATTCCAGCAAACGGCTTCTCATGCAGCAGGCAAACAAACCCATGTTTCTTTGCCGTCATTTTGAGAATCGTCATGATTAACTGCTGGTGATCACTGGCAACGTTTGCCGCTTCAAAGAAGGGCGCGAGTTCAAACTGACCAGGGGCAACTTCATTGTGTCGAGTTTTTGCCGGAATGCCCAAACGATACATCCGCTCTTCCACATCTTGCATAAAGACCTGAACGCGCTCTGGAATGGCACCAAAGTAATGATCATCAAACTGCTGACCTTTGGCGGCGGGTTTGCCAAACAGCGTTCTGCCCGTCAACAACAAATCGGGGCGGCTGTGGGCAAAATGAGCATCTACCAAAAAATATTCTTGCTCTGCGCCACAGCTAGAGTTGACTGGGGCAACGTCGGTATGACCCAAAAGCTTCAATACCCGGACGGCAGCTTTACTCATTGCTGCGATCGATCGCAACAGCGGAGTTTTCTTGTCAAGCGCTTCCCCAGTCCAAGAGATAAAAACAGTAGGAATGCACAAGGTCACGCCATTGTCGGTTTCCATCACATAGGCAGGACTGGTGACATCCCACGCCGTATAGCCCCGCGCTTCAAAGGTAGAACGCAAGCCACCATTGGGAAACGACGAACCATCGGGTTCTCCCTGAACCAAAACCTTCCCGGTAAACTCAGTAATGACTGAGCCATCGCTTTGAACAGAGATAAACCCGTCATGCTTTTCAGCGGTAGCATTGGTCATCGGATAAAAGACGTGAGCGTAGTAGAGCGCCCCTTTGGAGGTTGCCCAGTCTTTCATGGCGGCGGCAACGGCACCCGCTACCGAAACATCTAGTTTGCCACCCGTATGTACGGTGTGTTTGACAGACTTAAATACGTCTTTAGGCAGGCTTGCCTGCATCTTGCTGAGGGTGAAGACATCGGTTGCCCATAGCGCTTCTAGCCGTTGGGGCATTTTAGGCGGCAGGGGCTTGCGATCGGTCACTTGAGAAACAGCTTGAACACGCAATTCATGGGTCATCGTTAGTTCTTTCCGAGAGTGTTGTGTTTAGAGAGCATACCGGGTTAAACCGGTCTAAATTGTTTTTTAAGAACAGTTATAAAGACAAAATATGCCTTCGGGACGGTGTGAATGAAGCGATCGCGAATCAATAAAGTTGCGGAACAAAGAATTGCTCGTTGCGAGGTGGACGCACATAGTTGTGGGGGGCGGCTTTGCGTGGCGACAGTTCTAGCGGTTCAGGGGTCATATCAACATAGGGAATTTTGCTGAGAAAATGGCTGATGCAGTTAAGCCGAGCGCGTTTTTTGTCGTCTGCCTCCACGGTAAACCAAGGCGCTTCGGGAATATTGGTGTGAGAAAGCATTGCATCTTTTGCCTGGGAATATTCCACCCAGCGATCGCGCGATTCTAGATCCATCGGACTCAGTTTCCAACGACGCGCCGGATCAGTGGTGCGAGACTGAAAACGACGTTCCTGTTCATCGTCACTCACAGAAAACCAATATTTCAGCAAAATGATGCCGGAGCGTACCAACATCCGCTCAAATTCTGGACAGGTTTGCATAAATTCTTGATATTGCGCGTCGGTACAAAAGCCCATCACATGCTCGACCCCAGCGCGGTTATACCAACTGCGATCGAAACAAACGATTTCGCCAGCCGCCGGAAGATGGGGCACATAGCGCTGAAAATACCACTCGGTTTTTTCGCGATCGCTCGGTGTGCCCAACGCCACCACCCGACAGCCGCGAGGATTAAGCTGCTCAGTAATTCGCTTAATGGTGCCGCCCTTGCCTGCCGCATC
>JBBSCL010000464.1:0-3676 GCA_038250345.1 Leptolyngbyales cyanobacterium | reverse complement strand
GAAGAGGTGGAGTCTATTTTAGTCGATGTCATTCCGCACTCACTGGGCATTTCGGCTGCCATCACGACACCTATGGGCATCATGCCGGGATACTTTAGCGTCATTATTCCCCGCAATAGCGTCGTTCCCATTTCCCGTTCCGAGGTCTATTCCACCCTGAGTCCCAATCAACCTGTGGTCGAGATCGAAGTCTTTCAGGGGGAAAATGAAGTGGCTGAAGAAAACGTCCCCCTGGGTTCCTACCGAGTCGAAGATCTGCCTCCGGCTCCTGCCGGGACGATTCAAATCGAGGTGAATTTTGACTTTGACCTCAATGGAATTCTTACCGTCACCACGACCGAAAAAGGCAAGGGCACACAGGGAACACTCGTCGTTAATAATACGGGAATTCAGCGCCTCTCTAGCCATGAATTAAAACAAGCTCAAGCCGATTTAGAGACGCTGTTTGAAGCCGATGAAACGATCGAGGTATCTGCCCAAAGCATTCAAGAAAGTCCACTAGACCCCGAATTTGTTGCGCTCATTGAGCGATCGCAACGACTCCTAGAAACGCTAGAGGACGAACAATCGGCAGAGTTGCAAGACCTTCTCAGCCAGCTCGCGGATGCTGTTGCTGAAGGTGAAACAACCGCAATCTCAGAACTTCAGGAAGAGATTTCCGACTTCCTTTACTACGCCACTACAAATAAATCTTAAACCACGTGTCATGAAATGTCCTGTTTGTCGTGCCACTTATCGTTCATCAGAAGCTGCAAGTCCACATCCCCGCAGCTTATCTGATTCTCTGAATTGTCATCGCTGTAGGGCTGATCTTTCACCGCTCATTCACGTTCACGATCAGGCAATTGGGCATCATCGACGGGCGATTCAAGCCCTGCAAGAGGGGCATTACCCCGCAGCGACGACTTGGAATAATCAGGCGTTAGCTCTCTCGCTCAACAACGCCGATTTTCATGCCCTAGCAGGACAGCTTTGGGCGCTACAAGGTGAGTTTCGGGAGGCGATCAGAGCTTGGGAGAAAGCACTGAAACTCAACTCCCACCATCCAACTGCTCATATTTATTTGAAAGGACTAGAAGCTATTGCCATTCAATTCCAGGATGTTCGCCCGTAGATTCTTAATGCATCATTTTTTTTGAGTCAAAATTTTGTAGACAAGCTGGATTTCTTGTCCTCAAACGTTTACCGCATTGGGCTTATTGAGAATGGTGCAAGATCTGAGTCATCCCTCATGGATTTCTTGAAAACAGGCTTGGGCGATCGCCCAATCTTCTTGAGTGTGAATGACTAAAACTCGTACCGTTGCATCTGCTGTTGCAATGTCTTGATCGACAGGACAGCTTTCATTTTGCGGTTGGTCAAGCCTTACGCCTAAGAACTCAAAAGCCTGACAAGCCAGGGAACGAACGATCGCAGAATTTTCTCCAACACCCGCCGTAAAGACTAAAGCATCTAATCCCTCTAAGCTGGCAAGCATAGAACCGATGCAGGAGCGCAGGCGATGAATGTAGATGTCCAGCGCCAATTTTGCTCGGTTATTATCCGCTTCGATCGCCGCCATCACTTGACGTAAATCTGCCGATACGCCTGAGATGCCTTGCAGCCCAGATTCTTGGTTCAATTCCCGATCCAATCGATCGGCAGTGTAGCCTTCTTGCCGAATCAGGTGAATCAAGATTCCTGGATCAACCGCGCCAGAGCGAGAACCCATCATCAGCCCATCCAGGGGCGTAAACCCCATTGTGGTATCAATCGAGTGTCCATTGCGGATAGCCGCGAGGGAGCAGCCATTCCCCAAATGGCAGGTAATTAGCCGCAGGCTTTGCAAGTCCCGGTGCAGCAGTTGTGCCGCCCGCTGGGCGCAATACTGGTGACTGATGCCATGAAAACCATAGCGACGAATGCCTCGCTCTGCCCAGGCGTAAGGCCCAGGATAGATGGCGGCGGCATCCGGCAGATGGCTATGAAAGGCGGTGTCGAACACCGCAAACTGGGGTACTTCAGTTCCTAAAATGCTCTCAATGGCTTCAATGCCCTCCAGGTTGGCAGGGTTATGAATCGGAGCCAGGATAGAGAGTCGGGCGATCGCCTCCTTGACAGCCTGAGTCACCTGGACAGTTTTGCAATACTCCTGCCCCCCATGCACAACCCGATGCCCCACAGCATCGATCTCGGAGGGGTGGGCAAGGACGGCTGTTTTACCCTGCCAGAGAGTTTCCAGCACACGAGTGATCACTTTGGTGCGAGATGGAGTCGGAATTTCTTCCTTCAACACTTCCCCGGTCGATGTTTTGACTTTAATTTCTGCCACCCCCTGATGGTGCGTCCAATCAACAGCGGCTTCCCAGAGCGGTTCTGGGGCTTCAGTGGGAAGGCGATCGCCCGTTACCTCATAGAGACAAATCTTTTGGCTGCTAGAACCTGCATTGAGTACCAGTATTTTCATACACTTATAGCCTTTCCTGTTGATCCATGTTCCAACTGTTCCAGAGGCTCTGTCCGTGACCGATCCACTAACCGCCCAATCCGACCACAGCCATCAATGCCAATTTTGAGTGTCATTGTTTAGTATCGGGTAGTCCTAAAGATGTAAGGATGGATAAGATAACGATACCTCAAGTGTTTTATGTCGATTGCTCTGTCCCCATGTCCTGCTTGTCAATCAACTCACAGGGTCAAAAATGGCAAAATCCACAACGGCAAGCAGAACTTTAAGTGCCGCGAGGGTGGCAGACAGTTTGTCGAAGACCCGCAGAACAAACGCATTGGTCAGGCGACGATGCCTGTCTAGGTGTTATTTAGCCAGGAGATAAAAATTTTGCGATTGAAACATGAGGGTGCTTTGGATCTTTGACTCGTTTTGGCGGTGGAGTCTTCTTCTTTTTCCGAGGCTGTTTCAGAAACCGTTTTAAGTTGACCTTCGCTCCTAGTTCTTTGAGTCGTTCCGCAACTTCAGTTAAGGACATCTCACCAAAAGGTTGCCAATTTTCTGCTGGAATGGCAATCATCATGCCCCGATAAGTTCCTTGCATTTCATCAACCATGTAAAAGTCTGATAATTCTTCATTCATCTTCTCCACTCCATGAACCCCACCTAAGGCAGCTCTCACGGTTGCCAAAATGTTATAGGTCACCAATGCTAAGGAAAAGCTAAACAGCGCTGCTTTGGGATAAGGCAACGTGTTGATCTCACCTTCAAAATTCATCGTCACCGTTAAAAACAATTCCTCAATCTGCCAACGTTCTCGATATAACTGAGACACGAGAGTAGCACTGGCGATAGTCGTTGGTAGATTGGTTAAAAATACCATCTCACTCTCATCATGACGAGTCAGTTTTGATAACTGCAAAACAATCCGTCTGATATTCAAGTTATGCTCCCCTTGAATCTAGTAGGGGTAGATTCCCCGCTGCTTGCAGCGAAGAAATCAGACTGCAATCCAAACCGCAGGTTTGGGAGCATATCCTCTTCCATACCGTTAACCTAAGCATGGAGGTCGCCCCCCATGCTCGGCTTCAAAACCGGACGTGAGAGTTTCCGCTCATCCGGCTTCTCTCCAGATTGACTCTTGACATGAGTACTAAGCTCGGTTGAGAGATTGCCTTTACCGCCGTGTATCTGGTCGTGACAGTGACGGTGGATGGCTGCCAAATTCTCCATTTGGTTGTTGCGGTG
>JBBSCL010000463.1:0-3678 GCA_038250345.1 Leptolyngbyales cyanobacterium | reverse complement strand
CCTATTTCAGAAATAACAAAGTTATTTTTGAAATGTAGGTTGTGTGGCATCAACTGAATGTGAGAAATTAAAGAGGCAGCAATAAGGGGGCTTATTGTTGCCTCTGTTTATGTTGGGGCTTCCATCAGCAGCTTCAACAGACCCAGTGAAAATTCCAGCCGAATTAGTAATGAAGTTTGGCTTTGCAGGATGTAGCTCAAAGCTTAACCCTCAGACGAACAAGATGAAGAGTTTCTATATTAATTTCACTCAACTATTTAATCACTTTCAAGTCGATATTTGGATTGGTTGATCGCCCGATAGTTCAAAGGCTGCATGGATCACCTGAAGTGCCTTCACACCGTCTGTTTCAGACACCACACAGCTAACTTTAATCTCAGATGTGGCAATCATTTCAATATTAATTTGGTGATAGGCAAGGGCGGCAAACATCCGGGCTGCCACACCCGGTTGTTCCACCATTCCCGATCCCACAATGCTGACCTTCGCGATCGCAACATCCAGCACAATATCGCCGCAGTCTAACTCCCGTCTTGCCTCTTCTAGAGCGAGTCGAGCTACTTCTCCATCCATTTGTGCCACCGTAAAGGCAATATCTCGTGTGGCAATCCCATCAATCACGCGGCATCGTTGAGACTGAATAATCATATCCACGCTGATATTTTGGGTTGCCAAAAGCTGAAAGACTCGTGCCGCCATACCGGGACGATCAGGAATAGCGCGAATGGCAATCCGAGCCTGTTTCTGGTCGAGCGCCACACCGCGAACCGGGGGAAGGACGGGGGGAGTGCCATTGTTTAAATGCACAATCGACCTAGACGATCGCGGCTCATCAGTGGCAACCTCTGGATAGGGGGAACTGGTGAGATTAAACGTGTGGCAAAGTGCCGCGATCGCCCGATCACAATCCACTGCCATCACCACGCAGCTAACCTTCACCTCCGAAGTAGAAATCATTTGAATATTCACTCCTGCCGCCGCCAGCGTAGTAAACATCTGTGCCGCCACACCCGGACGACCAATCATCCCAGCCCCGGCAATGGAAACCTTGGCGATTTGCTGCTCCACCATCACTTCCGCTGCCGTTGCTGCGGGGTTGCCGCCACATAGAGCCGGAATAGTTGCACTAGCAACCGCTTCTGCTTGCCTCAAAGACGCATGAGGCACCGTAAAAGCAATATCGTTCGTATTTCCTTCATGAATCGACTGAATGATCAGATCCACATTTAAGGCTTGAGAGGCAATTTCGCCAAATAATCGTGCCGCTACACCCGGATGATCAGGCACCCGCATCAAAGAAACCTTCGCTTGATCGGTATCAAATTCCACTGCATCTACTGCGCGAGTAAGTTCTAACCCATCCAGCGATCGCGGTTTGGGCAGAGGCGACATCACCCAAGTTCCAGGCTCATCCGTCCAGCTAGAGCGCACTACCAGCGGCACCCCAAAATTGCGGGCAATCTCCACAGCACGAGGATGCAGCACTTTTGCACCCAAACTCGCAAGCTCCAGCATTTCATCACTCGTAATTTCTGCCAACAGTTGAGCATCTGGCACCAATCGCGGATCAGTCGTGAGGATGCCTGGAACATCGGTATAAATCTCGCAATAATCTGCATGAAGAGCTGCCGCCAAAGCCACCGCCGACGTATCTGAACCGCCGCGCCCCAACGTCGTAATTTCTAGCTCGGTGGCGCTGCTAATCCCCTGAAATCCCGCAACCACCACCACTTCACCTTGAGCCAAGTGCCGCTTGAGGCGATCGGGTTCAATTCGCAAAATCCGCGCACGGCTATGCTCTGCCTCCGTCACAATGCCAACCTGTGCGCCCGTCATCGAAAGAGCCGATTGTCCTGCTTCCTGCAACGCCATACTCAGCAGCGCGATCGTCACTTGCTCTCCAGTAGACAACAGCATATCCATCTCACGCCGACTCGGATTCGTCGAAATTTCAGTGGCAAGCTGCACTAATCCATCGGTCGTCTTGCCCATTGCCGAGACCACTACGATTACAGAATTACCTGCATCCACAGTTCGCTTGATTCGTTGGGCAACCGCCTGAATACGTTCCACACTGCCAACAGACGTACCACCATATTTTTGAACAACAAGCGCCATGATTGTGCCTCATCAAACCTGACGCAAAGGACTTTTGAGCCAGTCTACTTACCAAATACAGTCTTTATTAAACCTTACACCCAAGTATTTAGAGCATTTCAAATAGAGTTACTTTAGGCAGCGCCAGCTTTCTCTCAAAGTGCCATAAACCATAAAAGCTTCAAAGAAGAAACAGAATGAGAATTCAAGACTTAATATTGGACTAAATACAAGACTCATAATCTTACTTGGGACAAATCTATCTTAAATAAGACTGGAAAGACTCTTTTCAAGACTCAAGACAAGTCTTTTATTCTCAACTTGAGATTTCAATAACATAGATTTTGTTGAGAATGGATACAGGTTCAAGGCAGAAAGAAAATAGTCAGAAAGAAGGCTAAAATTTTCACAATCCGCGATCGCTGTTATGCTAATATCATTAACTGTGGAATGGGGGTCGATGCCCGAGTGGTTAATGGGGGCGGACTGTAAATCCGCTGGCTACGCCTACGCTGGTTCAAATCCAGCTCGGCCCATTCACAGAATGCCCGTGTGGCTCAGTGGTAGAGCACACCCTTGGTAAGGGTGAGGTCACGAGTTCAATCCTCGTCACGGGCTTCTCTAAAACCCGCTCTAGGAGCGGGTTTCTTGACATTTGTAGTCATTTCAGACGATGGGGCATTCTCAATAAGGAACGTCGTTGGGTGATTTTGGAAGAGTTTAGCAGTAAAATTGGTAGAGAATTGGTAGAGAATTGGTAGACGACTCAAAAGCCAGGAGTAAACTCTACAGTGGCATCTCAAACTTCCGGTAGCAGAATAATTGACAACAGTGGTAGACAGCAGAAGTCTCGAAAAGGGGCTGTTAAAGTTGAAAGCGATAAGGGGTGGTTAAGGCTCCGCTTTACTAAAGAGGGCAAACGCCATGCCTTTGCTCTTGGTATTCCAGACAGTGCTCTAAATTGGAAGATTGCAGAAGCTAAGGCTCAACAAATTGAGCTGGATATCCTGAGTGGCAATTTTGACCCAACCCTCGAAAAATATAGACCGGAAAAACTGCCCAAGAAAGAAAAAGAAAGTGACTCGCTGACCGTTCCTAAACTATTTAGTCGGTTTATGGAACATAAGGCAAAGGAAGTTAGCCCTAAGACGATGGAGAAGTACCAGGCGACATATCGATATTTATCCGAATTCTTCCCAAATAAGCCCATTGACTTGCTGGAGGAAGCAACCGCTGAAGATTTTACCAACTGGCAATTGAATAAAGGCTTATCAGCGGTACAGGTCAAACGCCGTCTGGAGGAGATAGGAGCATGCTGGTTATGGTTCGACTCAACTGCGCTTAATCCCTGGAAAAAAGTGGCGGATAGACTGAACCACTATGCACTGAAAGTGCATAGGTTCCTTAAGGGCTAAAGCCCAATTCTGGGGCTTCGTTGAATAGACCTCTTGCGTGAATCAAGAAGCGATCGTAAGTTCAAAGTTAATGATCGCGGCGATTAAGTTAACCCGCAGTCCAAATCGTTTGCGGCGATTCCGATACCGTTCGGCAAGAATGCGAAAAATCTTGAGCTTGCGGTTG
>JBBSCL010000462.1:0-3683 GCA_038250345.1 Leptolyngbyales cyanobacterium | reverse complement strand
TTTTGGGATCTCAACATTAACCTTATAGGCGTAGCTTTGACGATTGTTGATAGCACCTGTATTGGATTGGCACCGCCTAAAAAACGGTCTAAAGATGATGACGATCGCGGTCGTCGTAGAACCCAATTTGGACGCAGACCTCCCAGCAGCGGCGCTCCCCGCAGTTCTAGTTCGGCACCTCCTCGCCCCGTTACAGGTTCTCGTCCGGTGCCTCCCCCCAAACCTGTGAAGCGGAGTGAACTAGCCAGCGAAGGATAGTCAGCTTTAATCGATCGCCAGTTGAGAACCGCCCCACACATCCTGGGGCAGCAATGTGCGATCGCTGGGTAGAGACGCAACTGGCTCGGTTAGCTGAAAGTCTCCGGCTTCGATCCATTGCTTTAGCTCTAACGCCACTTGCCGTGATAAATAAACGCTGGCAAGTGGGGCGACCCGCACAGGTTTTCCCTCAATGGTGATCCGCCCTGATTTAAGCTGGGCATAGCTAACTAAGCCAAAAGTGGGGCGCACTCGCCGAGGGATAGAAAAATCTACAATTGGGGCAACCAATTCGCGATCTTGCACGGCGCAATGGGCGACCACGGCTTCATTCAACATCGGTAGGGCAATGCCCACGCCCAACATCAAAGAGGGACCGTAGCTCTTAAAATAACAGCCCCGCACCCAACGAGAATTCATTTGCTTGGCATCCCCAATTAGTGCAAGGGTGGCAGCCGGACCGATCGGGGTGCGATTGGGCAAGCGCTTTTGCAATGGAAAATGCTGGGTGCCTTCCCATGCCACATAGCCAATGCCGCCGCCCAGAAAAATCCGACTGCCAATGCCAACCAGTTCTAAGTCAGGGTCATTCAGCAAGGGCGAAATCGCTCCAGGACTCGAATAAACCGCATTGCCTAAACGAGGCTGCAACGGTCCCAAATAGGTAAACAAGGGGCGATCGCCGCCATTTACCCCGACAATAAAGTTTTGATAAAGGTTGCGCGGATTGAACAAATAAAACTGATTAATCGTGTCGCGGGTGATCATCGTTTCAAAGGAAGCGCGGGGATAGCAATCTGTCACCTGCCCGATCGCTCTCAAATTGACCCGTTTTCCGGCAATCAAATCTGCAATCACCGAACCGCCGCCCCGCTCTCTCATTTCCTCGCCCTCAGCCGATTCGCCCACCTGGGTTGCGCCCAAATATAAATCCACTGCCCCAAACCCAGAATAGGCAGGCACTCCATCGATCCAGCACTGCCGAATTTTAATCGGTGGATCGGTATGCCCCAAGTTGATGATTGCCCCAGAAGATTCCATCGGCTCAAACGTGCCCGTGGTCACCACATCAACCTCTTTTGCCGCCTGCGCCACGCTAGTTTCTGCGACCCGCGCCTTTAGTTCTTCCGCCGTCCAGACCACTACAGACTTGCGGCTAATTTTGTCGTTAATTTCGGCGATCGTCCGCATAGAGAATCAGCTTTCAGAGGACAGGGAAAAGGGAAAAGGGGAAAGGGAACAGGGAACAGGGAACAGGGAACAGATTTAAGATGGATGTCTTAGTTAATCGATCCTAATTCCTAACACCTGATTCCTAGCACCTGATCCCTGGAACCTTTCCAACTCCTCTGCAACGCGCTGCATCAATGTTTGCCAGTCGCCGGGTTGGTGTTGGCGAAACAAGCGCATTGTGGGATACCAGGGTGTGTCATTGCGATCGCTGATCCAGCGCCAATCCGCAACGTGGGAAAGCAAGAGCCAGACGGGTTTACCCAGGGCACCCGCCAGGTGAGCAACGGAAGTATCTACGGTGATGACCAGATCGAGTTGAGCGATCGCGGTGGCGGTATCTGCCATATCGTTCAGATGGCTGTTGAGATCTTGCAGGTGGGATTCCCAGCCAAGCTCGGCAATTTCTATCTGAGGAATTCCCTTTTGTAAGCTATAAAGCGCGATGTTCGGAACCTCTAAAATTGGCTCAAACTGCTTTAGAGAGAGCGATCGCCGATAGTTTTGTTTATATAGATTTCCACCTGCCCAAACAATGCCAACCTTTAAAAGTTCGGGATGATCAGAAGAACTGGCGGCGATCGGCAGTTGCCAATCAGAAGCCGGCGGATAGATATAAGGCACCGATTGCGGCACCGTTTCCAACGTGGTGCCCAAAATTGCAGGCAAACTCAGGAGCGGCGCATATACATCAAACGCAGGCAGCGGCAAACCCAGCGGAATAAACTCCTCAATTCCAGGCAACGTAGACAGCAGGTGCATCAGCGGACGATGACAGGTGAAAATGACTCGTCCACCGCTTTGAGTGGCGATCGCCGCATAGCGAATAAATTGCAGCGTGTCTCCCAAGCCTTGTTCTGCATGAAGCAACAGAGTACGCCCTGCTAGCGGCTTGCCATCCCACACGGGCTGTTTAAACGGGCAGGGCGGAAACTCACCCGTCTTAAACCGCCACTCATATTCCACAAACCCTTCCCGAAAATCGCCTTGCTGCAACAGCATCAACGCTCGGTTATAACGGGCGATCGCATGATTAGGGTTGAGGGCAAGTGCGCGGTTTATCATGCTAAGCGCTTCGCCTAAATCACCTTGATCGAGCATCGCTTTAGATATGCCAACGAGACTATCAACGTGATCAGGTTGAAGGGCAAGCGCCTGTTGATAAAAATGAATTGCAAAACTCGATTTTCCTTGCAATTGCAGAGCCGTTCCGATGCCGTTGAGCGCGGTGATATTGCTAGGATCTGTCGCTAAGGATTGTTGATAAAGCGTAATTACTTGTTCATATAGTCCTTGTTCCAGATAAATGCTGGCTAAAACATTGTGCGTTTGCACGTTCGTAGGTTCAAAGTTGATTACTAGGTTGAAATTGGCGATCGCCTCATCCATCAAGCGCTTTCCCTGTTTCCACAGCGCTAAGTTGAGGTTTTCTCGCGTTTGCCGATGTTCTGGGCGAATGGTCAACGCCTGCCGATAGATCGCAATTCCTTGCTCCAAGTTGCCTCGCTGACAGCAAATCACGCCCATCATGGAGAGCGCATCTACGTTTTGGGGCTGCTGCTGCAAAATTTGACGATACAACTGCTCGGCTGCGACAAAGTTTCCGGCTTGGTGGTGGGCGATCGCACGGTTGAACATTTCAGCCGCATTCACAGACGACGGATTAAGCGGAAAGGAGCTAGTCAACAATCGTCTCCTTAAACCGGAATGAAAGAACAGGTTTAGTCTATCGCTTCTGCGGACGATCTCAGAAAACAGGGTCAATAGAATTCGAGATGCCGAAACATTTGCGAATCAGAGATTTTTCGGTAATTATAGATCACCATCTGATCGACTTTGTTCCACGCCGCCCATGCCATGATGATCGAAATTGTTCCCTTCACTTTTGAGATTAGTCCAGTCGCGATCGCAGGAACGAGCTTGTGGTCGTTGGCGCTCTATTTAGCCTTGTTTCCTATCAGCGAATGGGTAATTTATCAACTAAACCGCTGGTTTAATTTTGCCGAGCGATCGCTTTACCTCTCGCAAGAAGAATTTGAACGCGATCGCCCAGGACGAGAAGCTCAAAATGCTTTCTACGCCTCTGTTTTTAGCATTTTCCCTTTCTTCCTCTTCGGCGGACTGTGTAACCTTGGCGTGGAATTAACCTTGGGGCAAAGCTGGGCAATTAGCACAGGCATCCTGGCATGTGTAAG
>JBBSCL010000461.1:0-3693 GCA_038250345.1 Leptolyngbyales cyanobacterium | reverse complement strand
GAAGTGTCGTTTAACAAGCTGTTGAAACATTGGGGACACGATCGCATCAACTATGAATTTGCTGAATATTGCATGAAGGCAATGATGTATCACGGCGGCGGTAAACTAGACGCTTACTTAGATACGCCTGAGTTTAGCGAACGGGCAAAGGGGGCGATCGCGGCAAAACTAAAGGGCAACTTTTTGATGCAGGGAATTTCTAATACATTCGCTGAGTTTTTGCCCGAACAAATTCGACAACTAGCCTATTACAGCGCTTTGGGGCAGTTTTGGAATGTGATGAGCGCCATGTTTCTTAGCTTGTCCGATCGCTACGATCAAGGGGAAATTAAAACGATTCCCGATATAGTTGCCCACATTTTGGCAGCGCTGGTAGAAGCCGCCAATCAGCCCATCACCTACACCGTCAAAATTGCCGATCGCGACTATGAGATCATTCCCCAGTCTGCCGGAATCACTTTTTTGATGGATACCGCCGTCCCTTACATCGAAGCGGTATTTTTCCGCTCGTTTCCCTTTATGGGAACCATTTCCTACAATGCTCAAGCCTGCCAAATCTCGCCCGATCCTGGTCGCTTCAACTACGGGGCGCTGTATGCCGATCCTTTACCGATAGGAGGTGCAGGCATTCCTCCCACGCTGCTGATGCAAGATATGCGCCACTATTTGCCAGACTACTTGCACCAAATTTATCAGCGATCGCCCAGAGGCGAAGAAGACCTACGGGTGCTGATTTGCGTCAGCTTTCAAAAATCCATGTTTTGTGTGACGACGGCTGCCATCTTAGGATTAATGCCCTACCCAATCGACACAATTGAGCCAGATCAGCAGCAGACAAACCAAGCTTATCTAGAAGCCTGGATGGATCGGTTAGTAGACTCTCGCTTACCCAGTATGCAAATGTGCGACGTATGAGACGGTTCGTTCAAACCTGCTTGAACTTGTGGTAGAAACTATCTTTTATGGTCAATACTAAGGGGAATTCGACTGCCAAATAAATTATGAACCCCAAGCATTCAGCAAATCAACGGTTGAATATTGGTTCACATGCCCCCAGTATTGAAGAATTAACTGCTTTGGTTGAACAACCACTATTGCCTTCTGTGACTAGATTTAATGCCACTGCTCCCGATTTGGCGCAACGCTTATATCAGAACTTTCCTGCCGCTGTTTTTATCAAAGCCGCAAGGCAGAATGGCGCGATCGCATTCTGGAACAAACAAGCAGAATTACTGTTTGGCATTGCTGCGGAACAGGTGATTGGCAAAACCCTCCATGATTTTTTGCCGCCAACCTTAGCCGATCGCATGGAAGAGTGCGATCGCGCCATGTTGCAGCAAGGGATTCAAACGACGGTTGAAGAAACGATCGAACATCCCGCTGGAAACAAAACTCTGAAAATTGTGCGAGTGCTACTGGCTGAAGAAGATCAGCTTGAAGAAAACCTGCTTGAGGAAATCCAGCTTGAGGAAAATCAGCTTGAAGAGAACCAGCCGCCCAGTGTGCTGTATGTCGTTGAAGATATTACCGACCAAAAACAGGCAGAAACCATCCGGCAACAGCAAGCAGAACAAACTCAGCAACTGACCCAAATTGCTAACCAAATCCGCGAATCGCTCGATCTAAAGCAAATCTTCACCCTTTATGTGAACGGCGTTCGTGAATTTTTGCAAACCGATCGCGTGATCGTATTGCAGTTTCGCCCCAACTGGAGCGGCATTGTTTTCACCGAATCCATTGCTTTAGGCTGGGATGCTCTGATCGGCAAAACCTTTGAAGATCCTTGCTTTGCCGATTCTAAGAGCTTTTATCAGCAAGGGCAGATCAAAGCGATCGCGGATATTCACACCGCTAACCTGCCCCCCTGCTATTTCACCTTTTTAGAAACATTTCAGGTGCGGGCTATCTTAACCGTGCCCATTTTGCACCAAGGTCAACTGTGGGGGCTACTGGTCATCCATCACTGCCCTGCTCCTCGCCCTTGGACAGATTTTGAAATTGACTGTTTAAAGCAATTAACCTCTCAGGTCGGCAGAGGGATTGAACAATCGGAAACTTATCAGCAGGTGCGGCACGCCAACGCAGAATTAGAGCGCCAAGTGCAAATTCGCACGGCAGAGTTACAGCTTGCCTCAGAATTTGAAGCGACCTTAAAGCGGATTACCGACCGCGTTCGTGACAATTTGGATGAAGACCAAATTTTGCAAACTGCCGTGCAGGAACTGGCGATCGGCATTGGGGTGACCGGCTGTAATGCCGCGATCTATGATCTGGAAAACCGCACGTCCAAAGTCTCTTACGAATACACCGATTCTGTGCCTTTGCAAGGGCGAACGGTGATTATGGATAATTTTCCTGAAGGCTATCGTCAATTGCTTGAGGGGTATTATTTCCAGTTTTGCTCTTTGGTGCCCAACCCGCTTCGGGGGCACGTCGCCATGCTTGCCTGCCCTATTGTGGATGATCAAGGGGTGCTAGGTGATTTGTGGCTTGTCAGTCAAAAACATCGCGCTTTCAATGACCAAGATATTCGACTGGTGCAGCAGGTGGCGAATCAATGCGCGATCGCCATTCGTCAGGCAAGACTCTACCAAAAATCTCAGGCGCAAGTTGAAGCCCTAGAAACACTAAATCTGCTCAAAGACGATTTCTTGAGTACCGTATCCCACGAACTGCGAACGCCAATCTCTAACATCAAATTGGCAACTCAAATGTTAGAAATCAACCTAGAAAGCCAACATTTGCTAGACGATCCTTCTAGTTCCTTGGGTCGGTATTTTCAAATCTTAAAAAACGAATGCCAGCGAGAGATCAGCCTGATCAATGATTTGCTGGATCTATCTCGGCTAGAAACTGGGGTCGATACGCCTATCTGGCAAACGGTAGACCTTGCCACTTGGATACTCAGGTTGGTGCAGCCCTTTTTGGAACGCGCCCGCAGTCAAAACCAAATCTTTCTGGTAGATTTGCCACCTGGCTTATCCTCTTTCATCACCGATCCTTCCCGGTTGGAGCGAATTTTGAGTGAATTACTGAGTAACGCCTGTAAATACACGCCGACTGGTGAGACAATCACCTTATCGGTTCAGCAAATCCAGCCAGAAGCAAATGCTTTGAGCCAAGATGCTTTAGAGGGAACGAGTGCCATGTCCGGCAAAAATTGGGGGGTACTGCCAACGACTACGCCGAACGACTACGTCGCACGGAGGGCGATCGCGTCTCCTAAAGCAAGCTTGAATTTTCAAATTAGCAATTCTGGGGTAGAAATTTCGCCGGAGCAACTTACTCATATTTTTGACAAGTTTTATCGGATTCCAAACAACGATCCGTGGAAACATGGCGGCACTGGGCTGGGTTTAGCGCTGATCAAAAAACTGGTGGAGCCGCTAGGGGGAAGTATTCAAGCAACCAGTTGCGATCGCCTGACCCGCTTTGTGGTTGAGCTACCGCTACATCATCCAACAAGCCAGGCTCAGGCAACTTCTAGTCGCAACTCTAAATGATCATGTAGTCAACGGCGAGAATAGAGTTATCCTGTATTGCACTGATTTAGATAGAATGCGACTGAGTGCCTTGTTATATCAGTTTGAACTTGGCTTGTGCTAGCTAGTAAGAAACACCGTCTTTTGTGAGCGTGATGCAGTTGAATAGTCCACTCGTCCAGTCTTCTCCTCCCGTCATTTTGGGTAGCTT
>JBBSCL010000460.1:0-3696 GCA_038250345.1 Leptolyngbyales cyanobacterium | reverse complement strand
ATTTACAACCGCTTTCATAGTCAAGAACAAGGACCTCGATGGCTCCGCTGTTACCTTGATGTGAAGACTTCGTTTGGGCGAGAAATGCTGCGTTTGATGGGTGAAAAAGGAGAATATCAAGTATTACTATTTGCCTTAGAAGACCCGCCCCAGTGCGCCCATGTGATTACGATTACCATTCATCCTGCTCAATGTTCTTTGCTAAAGCAGTGGGCGATCGTTAGCCAATCTTCACCGTCGGTCGGACAACCCAGCATGACCAAAAACCTTCTGCAAGCAGAATTTGAGAAACTTAAGCCCAAAATCGTTGAGGATTTAGAAAGTAATTCTAACAATTCACCTTGGGCGTGAAGCAACTTTAAAAAGATTTGTGGGCAAGTCTTATGACTGCCCACAAAAAAGATTTTTAAGTTGAAATCAAAAACTGCTAAAGGGCTTTTAGCAACTATGCTGAACGCTTACGCATTGCCAATTTCTTGCGGTATGCCACAGCAATACCCGCTAACGCCATACCTGCCATGGTGGTCGGTTCAGGAGCAGCTTCTGCTGAGGAAGCAACACCGACGTTATCAATATAAGCGCCTAATGTGTCACGAGTTCCTTCGTAGTTGAACTGTAAGCGGGTTAGAGCGCTGGTAGCCGTCACACTGGTGGTGAAGTTGTTCCAGAGAGTTTGGTTTCTGCCTTGGCTTCCTTGAACGGTTTGCTTGAAGCCATCGCCAAACAAAACGCTGAAGTTGTTTTGAGCAGCAGCGGTGCCAGGACGAGCAGAATAAGCAAAGGACAGGGTGTAGGTTTTGCCGATTTCGGTGACCAAATCTTGGAATACCCCTAGGACAGATGCATTTTTGTTGTAGTAGTGGCTGTCTAGTTCAAGCAAGTTACTGCCGTCGAACGCCTTGCCCGCAGCACCCCGTTGAATTTCGATTTTGCCGCCATCGGTTGCTTTCCAGCCTTCGATCGCGTTATAGGTTGACCAACCACCATTATTTAGTGGGGTAGGGGTGCTTTCAAAGCTGCCGTTTTTAACCAGTTCACCCGCAGAAGCAGACTGAGCCATGCTAATGCCAGCGATCGCAGAAACGGTCAAAGCAGTAACGACGGATAGGTGTTGGAATTTCATAGTAGTTCTCGTTAATAGATGAGGTGAAAGGGTGCCAATCAGGTCTGCAAATTGCTTGAATGCGGTAATGCACTCATGATTGGCATCCTAGCCTTGTCCACTGAGATCCGTCTATCGTATCAATCGATACTTACTAAACTTCAACACAACGCTGGATTTAGATTAATCTTCTATCCAGGATGGTAAGTTTTTTCTAGGTTTGGGTACTTTAGAACTGCCTCTAACGCTACTGTCGATCACGATGCTGGTTTCCAGGTGCCGTGAAAGCCAAGGGGCACGATCGTCGGCAGTGCTAATCGACACACAGGCTGATCATCTAGATGTGCTGCATCAAAAATCCACACTTCACTCGCATTGATAGCACCGTCAAAAACAACCGTTAAAATCCAGCCCCGGTCAGGATTTTGAGCATCCGGCGCGTAAATGGGTTCCATGGGATAGCGCTGACTGCCCAAATTTGCTTCGGTTAAAGTCCCAGTCTGATGATCAAATCGAGCGATCGCGTCATAGACTTCACTTTGTACATCGGTTGTTTGACGATGAATTGAAAGATAGGTGTAGCGGGAGGGTTGCCCCACATCTTGCGGTTGGGTGACCGGAAACTCGCAGCTTCGGTCTAGCACTTGTTGATTTTTCAGCACCTTGCCTGATGTGGGATCAATCCGCAGGTGCCACAAAGTCGCTACGGCAGCAGTTTGAACCAAACCAGTGGAAATTTCTTTTAAGCGCTGATTAGTTTGAAAGTCTTTGTAGCGGCAAATTTCGATTGTGATGGAGCCATCAGGAAGTTCATAGCCATTGCCAAAGTGCCATTGATACCAAGGTTCTGTAGTCGTTCTACTAACAACTTCCAGCGTTTCTTGATCCACCACCACAATTTCGGTGCCTTTATCAGGTTGCCACAGGAGCGCCTCACTATAGCTTTTGATCCGAGCAAGCAGCGGCAACACGTCTAGGCGGACGGGCGGAATGCAGAAGACTAAGTATTTTCCGGCGATCGCAAAGTCATGAATCATCGGTAGCCCACTCAGCGGAATTGCGTTTTGCCGCTGAATCTTGCCGCTCGCATCGCTGCGATAAACATGCAATAAACTTTTTGCGCCCGTACTCACTCCAAAGTTGAAAATCGCTCCCGTTTTGGGATCGCGCTTGGGATGAGCCGAATAGGGCTGCTCCAAGCCATTCAAATCATCCAAGCCAATCGTTTCTAAAGTATCCAGCGTCAAAGCATGGGGTTTACCGCCTTCCCATAACGCCAGCAGCTTGTCGGACAGTGCCAACACAGACGTATTCGCGACGTTTTTGACATCTTTATTAAAGCGCTGCCAAAGTGGACCCGCTGGCACCATGCCATAGCCTGCCAGGATTAGCCGTCCTGCCTTTTCTTCGAGTTGATACCCTGCTGTTTGCACGTAGCGATAGACTCCAGTTGCGCCTGCATCAGTAAAGTGAATGCCTAAAATGCCGCCATCCCCATCAAACCAATGCCCCATGCGTTGACCGCCGCGTTCTAAAGTGGCGGGACCGTTGCGGTAAAGGGAGCCACGCAATCCAGCAGGAAGGGCACCCGACAAAATCGATAGAGACGTGGGAGCAAATTCTTGGGCGGATTGAAGAACGGCATTTGCCCAAGCGGAAGTTTGAACGGGTCGAAGTGTGGTTGTCATGATGAAGGCTCCTAGTGTGAGGCAGGATAGAGCAGAAAAGCAGGGCAACTGAAAGAAATTACGTGCGATCGCTTTGGATAGATTTATTCAAGCAGGATCAGTCAATTGCTCTACAGAAGGTACAATATGCAATTAATTGCGCTACTTGATTTAATCATATGCGATAACTTGCATATATCAATAGTTGCATATCATTTTGCAGTTGGCTAAAAAAGATGGCACTTGCCCACGCGATTCTTGCGCTTTTACTAGACTGTCCTTTTACAGGCTATGACTTGACCAAAACCTTTGCAGGCTCCGTTGGCAGCTTTTGGAAAGCCACCCATCAACAAATTTATCGAGAACTTGCCAAGCTAGAGGAACAAGCCTGGGTCACCGTCGAAGCCATTCCCCAGGTGAGTCGTCCCGATAAAAAGCTATATAGCATCACTGATTTGGGACAGCAGGAGTTTGTGGCATGGGCAAACCAGCCTTGTGATGTTAGCGCAGTCAAAGAAGAGATTTTGGTGAAAGTGTTTGGTGGGGCGATCGTGGGTACAGAACCCATTCGCCAGGAAATTCAGCGCCATCGTCAGATTCATACTGAAACATTGGCAAATTATCACCAGATTGAACAGCAGTTTTTTGCTGACCGCGATCGCCTTTCTAATGAACAAACCTTCCCTTACCTCACCCTGCGGCGTGGCATCCGCTATGAGATCGACTGGATCGAATGGTGCGACGAAGCGCTTGAACATCTACGAGAGTAGGAATGACGAGTGGCGAATAGACCTCTTGCGTGAATAGAGAAAAGTGGCTACAAGTAGGTTAAGGAGGAGTAATTATGACCTACAAACAACTGAACCATCTCAAACCGAGTGCCTTCAAACGCCGCTGTGGAATTCATCGTGAAACCTTTGCTCAGAT